>NZ_JARESR010000100.1:0-271 GCF_046028015.1 Paraburkholderia sp. RL17-383-BIF-A
CGCGAAGCAGGCCGACGTGGTGATCTCCACCGCGCTGATCCCGGGCCGCGCCGCACCGACCTTGATCTCGGTCGACACCGTGCAGGCGATGAAACCCGGCTCCGTGCTGGTCGACCTCGCGGCAGGTCGCGGCGCCGAGTACGAAGGCCGGCGCGGCGGCAACTGTCCGCTCACCGAAGCGGATCAGGTAGTGATCAGGCATGGCGTGACGATCGTCGGTTATACGAATCTGGCCTCGATGGTCCCCGCCGACGCGTCCTCGCTCTACGCA
>NZ_JARESR010000101.1:0-271 GCF_046028015.1 Paraburkholderia sp. RL17-383-BIF-A
CGCGTAGAGCGACGACGCATCGGCGGGCACCATCGAGGCCAGATTCGTATAGCCGACGATCGTCACGCCATGCCTGATCACCACCTGATCCGCTTCGGTGAGCGGACAGTTGCCGCCGCGCCGGCCCTCATACTCGGCGCCGCGTCCTGCCGCGAGGTCGACCAGCACGGAGCCGGGTTTCATCGCCTGCACGGTGTCGACCGAGATCAGCGTCGGTGCGGCGCGGCCCGGGATCAGCGCGGTGGAAATCACCACGTCGGCCTGTTTGGCC
>NZ_JARESR010000102.1:0-260 GCF_046028015.1 Paraburkholderia sp. RL17-383-BIF-A
GACAGACTCAGGGGTCTGTAGCTCAGTCGGTTAGAGCACCGTCTTGATAAGGCGGGGGTCGATGGTTCGAATCCATCCAGACCCACCAAAGTCTTGTCTGGTGTGCTGATCGATAACCTCTGGGTATCAACAGGTAGAGATTATCTGTGCATGACTGGGGGATTAGCTCAGCTGGGAGAGCACCTGCTTTGCAAGCAGGGGGTCGTCGGTTCGATCCCGTCATCCTCCACCAATCCTCAATGCGTAGCGTTCTGTGAGAA
>NZ_JARESR010000103.1:0-244 GCF_046028015.1 Paraburkholderia sp. RL17-383-BIF-A
TGACATCAACTGGCTGAGGTTCACCGCATCCGTGGCAGCCGAACCGGCTGCCACGTTTGTCACGCGACGTTCCTTGCCTGCTGCGCCGACCGAGACTTCACCATTGGCTGCCGATGCCGTGCCCGACAGCGCTGTCGTGCCCGGGTTGTAACCCGTGGCCGACAGGTTAGCCGTCGTCGTCGAGTTCGAACCCAGTGCAACCGAGTTCGCTGCCGATGCCGTCGCCGCACCACCAATCGCCACC
>NZ_JARESR010000011.1:0-225883 GCF_046028015.1 Paraburkholderia sp. RL17-383-BIF-A
GCCTGAAGGCGGCGGCGGTCCTAACTACCCGAACATGTAACTTCCTCACGCGCACAGCGGGACAAGCTGCGCGCGTTCAAGTGATTCCAAGGAGTCTCAAGTGCAAAGAGAAGTGGTTGTTGTCAGTGGTGTGCGCACCGCGATCGGCAAGTTTGGCGGAAGCCTGAAGGACATTCCGCCCTCCGAACTCGGAGCGCTTGTCGTACGTGAGGTGCTGGCACGGGCCGGCGTGGAGGGCGATCAGGTCGGTCAGGTCGTATTCGGCAACGTGATAGCCACCGAACCCAAAGACCTGTACCTGTCGCGCGTAGCTGCGATCAACGGCGGCGTTAGCGAAACGACACCGGCTTTCAACGTCAATCGTCTGTGCGGCTCAGGCTTGCAGGCCATTGTCTCCGCAGCGCAATCCATTCTGCTCGGCGATGCCGACATCGCGATCGGCGGCGGCGCGGAGAACATGAGCCGTGCGCCCTACATCACGCCTGACGCACGCTTTGGCGCACGAATGGGCGACACCCGCCTGATCGACATGATGCTCGGGGCGTTGAACGATCCGTTCCATACAGTACCGATGGGTGTGACTGCCGAGAACGTCGCCAGCAAGTACGGCATTACGCGCGAACAGCAGGACGCACTCGCAGTCGAATCGCATCGGCGCGCCGCCCATGCCATTGCCGAAGGCCGCTTCAAGGATCAGATCCTGCCGATTACGCGGACCGTAAAAGGCAAACAGGTCGTTTTCGACACCGACGAACATGTGCGTCTGGAACTCGATCCCGCTGAACTGAGCGGATTGCGGCCCGTTTTCCAGAAGGAAAACGGCACGGTCACCGCAGGCAACGCATCCGGTATCAACGATGCGGCAGCCGCTGTTCTTTTGATGTCGCGCGAAGCGGCGGATGCGCGCGGCCTGAAACCGCTGGCCCGGCTCGTGTCATACGCGCATGCCGGCGTCGATCCTCTCTATATGGGCATCGGCCCGGTGCCCGCCACGCGCATTGCACTCCAGCGCGCCGGCCTCGGCATCGGCGATCTCGACGTGATCGAGGCGAACGAGGCCTTTGCCGCGCAGGCCTGCGCCGTGACGCAGCAGCTCGAACTCGACCCGCTCAAGGTGAACCCGAATGGCTCCGGCATTTCGCTCGGTCATCCGATCGGCGCGACGGGTGCGCTGATTACCGTCAAGGCGCTGTATGAATTGCAGCGTATCAACGGGCGGTTTGCGCTGGTTACGATGTGTATCGGAGGCGGCCAGGGTATTGCGGCTATTTTCGAGCGCCTACAATAGAACACTGTGTCGCATTGCTGACAAGGAATAGCCATGACAATCAATACCGTTGGGATAATTGGTGCAGGGACGATGGGCAACGGCATCGCTCAGGTCGTCGCAGTCGCGGGACTGAAGGCGATCATGATCGATGTCAACGAGGCGGCGCTTGCGAAGGGCCTGGCCACGCTGACAGGCAGCCTCGAACGGCTGGTCGCCAAGGGCAAGCTCGACGCGGCGGTGAAAGAGGCTGCCCTCTCGCGCATCGAGACGTCCACCGACTATCAGCGCCTCACCACCGTCGACCTCGTGATCGAGGCCGCCACGGAAAATACCGATCTGAAGATCCGCATCTTGCGGCAGATCGAATCCGTCGCGCGGCCGGAGACGATCATTGCATCGAATACCTCGTCGATCTCGATCACCGCACTCGGGGCCGCGCTGACCGATGCGTCTCGCTTCATCGGCATGCACTTCTTCAATCCGGTGCCGCTCCTGCCGCTCGTCGAAATCATTCGTGGCATACAGACCAGCGCGGCCACGATTGAGGCTGTACGTGAGCTGACAGTCAAGCTCGACAAGTCACCGATCAGCGTAAAGAACGCACCGGGCTTCGTGGTGAACCGCATTCTGGTGCCGATGATCAACGAAGCGTTTTTCGTGCTCGCTGAAGGCATCGCCACGGCGGAGGAGATCGACCTCGGCATGCGCCTCGGCGCGAATCACCCGATTGGCCCTCTGGCGCTCGCGGATCTGATCGGGCTCGACGTTTGCCTGTCGGTCCTCGATGTGTTCCTGAAGGACTTCGGCGATTCGAAATATCGCGCAAGCCCATTACTGCGCGAGTTGGTAGCGGCAGGCCACCTTGGACGCAAGGTGGGTCAGGGCGTCTATCGCTACGACTAGAGGTTCGGCAAGGCGATCGGCCACGGTGTCACCCGCGGCCGATTGCGAGCCATTACCCCGCGAACGGCTGCACGCCAATCGGTGACAACGTGGGCCGAACGCGACATCAGGTCATGCAGCACAGCCCACCAATCGTCGCTTTTTAGCGACACGCTGGCGCTTGCAAAAGCGAGCCGATGGTCTATGGCTCGATCTCGAATGGCGGCGCCTGCCGCGTCAAACCGCTCGCATGCCTGCTGCACATTGCAGGCATTTCCATCAGACATGTGACCGCCTTATTGTTCCTGATTCTGGAAGGAACCAATCCATATTATGCGATATGAGGCAAAAAACTCACCGACTATGCTCCCGGTTTCAGCCTCACCCAGCCAGTCTTCGAGGGCATTGAGGCGGTCAAATGAACAATCATAGTTAGGACAACCGTCTGATGAAAAAAGCCGTTATTTCCAGTGCCGCCGTGTCACTTTTCGTCCTTGCCGCGTCCCCCGCATTCGCACAGAGCTCGGTCACGCTGTATGGTCTCGTCGATACGGCGCTCCGCTATCAGACGAATGCCGCCCCGGATGGCAAAGACCAGTTCAGCATGACGGTCGGCCCGGAAACCCACAGCCGTTGGGGCCTGAAAGGCACCGAAGACCTGGGCGGCGGCCTGTCCGCGATTTTCCGCCTTGAAAACGGCTTCGAACTCAACTCCGGGCAACTGCATCAGGCAAACACGCTGTTCAGTCGACAAGCGTTTGTCGGCCTGTCGAGCGACAAGTACGGCACGCTGACCTTCGGTAACCAATATGCGCCGCTCTACGACACCATGGGCGATGTGTTCGACCCGATGACCGTCGGCGATTACTGGCAAGACAGCTGGGCATGGAATGGTATTGGCCCGTACCTCACGATCAACAACTCGGTGAAGTACAAGGCATCGTTCAATGGCCTGAGCATCGACGCAATCTATGGCTTCGGCAATCAGGCGGGCGCGGTCGGACTCGGCAGCACGTATGGCGTGGAAGTAACGTATACGCACGGTCCCGCATCGCTCGACGCAGGCTTCCAGCAAACCTCGGTGACGTCCGCAAGTGGCAGCCTCGTCAATGGCGCAAAGATCAACATGCTGCACGTGAGCGGCGCGTACCAGATCACACCCACCGTACGCCTGCTGGCCGGCTGGTTGCGCGCGCAGGATCGCAGCGGCACCACTGACGCCAACATGCAGCAAGCGGGCGCGCCGAAACTGCCGGGCAGCAGCCCGAACCGTATCGACGACACGCTCTACATTGGCGGCAACTGGCAGGCAACGGCGCCGCTTCTGATCACCGTGGCCGGTTACTACGGTCACGCTCGCAATGCCGAGAAAATCGACGGCACACTCGGCTCGGGTATCAACTACTCCGCCACCGTTCTCGCCGAATACTCGCTGTCGAAGCACACGGAAGTGTATGGCACCGTGGACTTCGCGCGCGGCAATGGCGCATTCGCCGCCGACTACCCCGGCTCGACCAACCCGGCCACCGGCGCGGTCGACACCGTTGGCCGCACCAACAACGTCGGCGCGGCAGTCGGCATCCGCAAAATGTTTTAAAGCCGTATGGGACGGATCTGCCGACACGCGTCAGTCGGCGCCCGGCAGATCCGTCGCCGTCACATCGACGTGAGGCAGACTCCTCGCCAGTCGCGGGATCAACTCCATGACGGGCAGCCGCAGCGTTTCCGCCATCTCGTCGATCGTGATCGACTGGTCGCCGTCCTGACCCAGCAACGTAACGACACTGCCGGTTCGCGCCTGTGCAATGTCCGTGATATCGATCACGGTATGCTGGAAAGAGCGGCGTCCGACGATGCGCGCCGCCTGCCCGTGCACCAGCACGCGACCCAACGGCGGCACATGATTCAGACCGTCCCAGAAGCCAATCGGCACCACACCGATGCGCACACCGCGTTCGAGCCGGATCGGCTCCGCATAGCCGATGCCGAGCATGGACCCGGCCGGATGCTCCTGAACGTGAATGATGCGCCCGCGCACGGCCCGCAACATCGGTCGCAACGGTGCGCGGGCCATCCAGCCCGCGTCGAGCGCGCCGTATAGCAGTCGCCCGGGATCAACCGCCTGATACGCCAGATGCGGATGCGCGAGCATGACTCGCGAGCTCGCCAGCATCGTCGTCACGTTATCGAATCCCGCCGCGCGCGCATCGGCCAGCGCCGCATCGAATACGCCGGCCTGCTTGTGCGTCACATCATCGCTCTCCGGCGAACTCAGATGCGTGTACACGCCTTTGAGCCGAACGGTCGACTGATCGCGCAGTGCTTCGAACGCGGCCTGCCATTGCGACGGCAGAAAGCCGAAGCGCCCGAAGCCCGGATCGATTTCGACGAAGGCATCGACGGCCACGCCGGCCTCGATGAATGCGCGCAGGCTTTCCTGACTCTGGATCGTCACCGTCAATCCCAACGCTGCGACCCGCGCCGCATCCTCGGGCAAGGTCGACGCAAACAGCAGGATGTCGCGATCGATGCCCGCGCGGCGAATCGCGACGCCCTCTTCCGGGCTGCCGACGCAAAAGCCGTCCACACCCGCTTGCGCCGCCAGCCGTGCAACCTTCGCGGCACCGAAGCCAAAACCATCGCCCTTGCAAACGAAGTAGATTTTCGTGGCTCGCCCCACCTGTTCGCGCGCGAGCGCCAGATTCGCCGCGATAGCGCCATAGTCGAGCTCGGCCCAGCTGGGACGCAGCAAGCGCATGCGTTGAGTATCGGTGTCTGGCGCGAGGATTGAACCGGTCATAGTCAAAGCACCTGTCGTAGTCAGAGTTTGCCGAGAGCCGCGGCATCGGCACCGGTGGATTGCAGGAACAGCGCCTCCTGCTTCGCCACGCGCTCCTGACTGGTCAGCGTCTGGAGGCGCTCACGCAGCTCGGCGGTGCGCTGCCCGTCTATGTCGCGCGCCGCGCCTTCGAGCACGACGCCGTACACTTCGCGCGCCAGCTGCTCCGTGATGCGATCGTCCAGCACGTCCTCGCGCACGGCTTGCGGCGAACGCGTCAACGGATCGCCATGGCCCGCGCCGCCCGCCGCGATATGGCAGAAACGGTCGCCCTTGCGAAGCGCGGTCACCGTGCTCGGCATGGTCGGCAGCAATGTGCTTTGACCGTCGCGTGTCAGCAGATTGAGTGACGGGGACCCGCTCAGCCCACCGTGCGAGCCAGTCGGCCGATGCGCGCGCCGGTCCGAGCGCAGTCCGAGCAACGCATGGTCGCTGCGCAGTTCATAAGCGCGGCGCATGGCGAGGCCGCCGCGATGCCGGCCCGCGCCGCCCGAGTTGGTGACGAATCCGTATTCGGTGATCTTGAGCGGCAGACGTGCCTCGATCAATTCGACCGGCTGGTTCGACAGGTTGCCGAGCGGATTCGCAATGCCTTCGCAACCGTCGTTGCGGCCACCGCCCCAACTGCCGAGCACGCCGTCGGTAATCAGCCAGTTGGCGCCACGCGCGCCGCCCTCGCCATCCGGATTGCGCCCGGAAATCGACACGACCGACGGACCGCCTTCGCCCAGCGCCGGAATCGTATCCGGCACGATCTGCGCGAACGCGCCTTGCAACACGTCGAACATACGGTAAGCGATGATCCCGCGCGCCGCGCAGGCCGCCGGTTCAACGGGATTCACGATCGAGCCGCTTTCGGCGTACACCTGCACAGGCCGCGAAAACCCTTCGCAGTTCGGCACATCGACGCCGATCGCGCAACGCACCGCCGCATACGCGACCGATTGCGTGGTCGCGAACGGACCATTGATCGCGCCCTGCACCTGCGCGTCGGTCCCCGTCCAGTCGATGTTCACCACGTCGTCCGCCACCGTGACCTTGACGCGAAACGCGATCGGCACCGGCGTATCGCCCAGGCCGTCGATGAAATCCTCGTAACGGTATTCGCCATTCGGCATCGTGCTGATGGCCTGGCGCGTCAGACGCTCGGCGTAATCGTGCAGCGCTTCGACCAGCCTCCCGAAACCATCCGCGCCGTACTTGTCGAGCAATTGCACGAGCCCCCTTTCCCCCGCCTTGCAAGACGCCACCTGGGCACGCAGATCGCCGCGCAACTGGCCCGGCATGCGCGAGTTCGTCTCCAGCAGCGTGACGAGCGCGTCGTTGACCTCGCCGGCATCGCACAGCTTCATCAACGGAATCCGCAGACCTTCCTGATAGATTTCCGTTGCGCCGATCGCCATGCTGCCCGGCGCCATGCCGCCGATATCGGCATGGTGGACGATGGTCGCCACATAGCCTTCGATACGCGAGTCGTAAAACACCGGCTGAATCAGATACACATCCGGCAGATGCATGCCGCCCGACGTGTAGGGGTCGTTCATGATGTAGATGTCGCCGGGCTTGCCGGCCATGCCGAAGCGGCGCACCACGTTATCCATCGCGGCCGGAAACGCGCCGAGGTGAATCGGCAAGGTCAGGCCCTGCGCGATCACGCGGCCGGCGCGGTCGAATACCGCGGTGGAGAAGTCCATCGAATCACGCACGATCGGCGAATACGCCGTGCGCAGCACGACGAGCGCCATTTCGTCGGCGATCGAGCCGAGCGCGTTCTTGACGATTTCAAGCGTGATGGCATCGGTGCCCGCCGAAGCGGCCTGCAGGGTAGTCATGCGGATTGCTCCAGAAACGTGATGACAATGTTTTCGTGGGCATCGACGCGCGCGCCGGCATTCGGCGGCACGACGCAAGTCGAGTCGTACTCTTCGACGATCAACGGGCCGGTCATCGGCGCGGCGCGCAGATCGGCCCGCGAGATCACCGGGGTGTCGATGAAGCCGTGCGTCTTGCCGAAATACGCCCGGCGCCGCACCGGCGCGCGCGCAGCCGGCGAATTCGCGCGACTGCCGCCGGCGCGTTGCGCGTCGTAGGCGCGGTCTTTCTGCGAGCGCAGCGAACCGACCGCGCGCAGATTGACGAGTTCGATAACCTCGTCTGCGGACGCGTGGCCGTAAGTGCGTTCGTGTTCCGAATGAAACGCGGCGGCAATCGGCGCAATGTCGAGCGGTTCGCCGGCACGCCATTCGATCGGCACAGTCAGCTCGTAAGCCTGGCCCGTGTAGCGCAAATCCAGCGCGCACGTCACGGCGATATCGGCGAAGGCGTTGCCCTCGGCCGTCATGTCCGCCGTGGTCCGCGCTACGAGATCTTCGAGCGCGTTGCCCAATTGCATCGCGGCGGAGTGATCGAGGCGGCAGAACATCGTCTGCATGAACTCGTGCTGGGTCGACGAGAACAGCAGACCGAGCGCGCTGAACACGCCGGGGCTCGGCGGCACGATCACCGTCTTCATGTCGAGCAGCTCGGCGATCGCATGAACGATGACCGGCCCGTTGCCGCCGAACGCGAAGAGCGCGAATTCGCGCGGATCGCGGCCGCGATACGTCGATACGGCTTTCACCGCGCGCGTCATCGTGGAGGCCGCGATCGAGAACACGCCATACGCGGCTTCGTACAGATCCGTGTGCGTGGGCTCGGCGATCTGCGTGCGCATTGCGTCGAGCGACTTCTGCTGATTGATGCGCAACTCGCCGCCGGCAAGGAACGCCGGATTCAGATAGCCGAGCGTCAGCACGGCGTCGGTCAGCGTCGGAATCGTGCCGCCCGCGTCATAGCACACGGGGCCGGGCACCGAACCCGCCGAATCGGGGCCGACCTTGACGAGCCCGCCCGCGTCGATACGCACCAGACTGCCGCCGCCCGCGCCGATCTCCGAGACGTCGATGAACGGCAGCTTCACCGCGTGGCCGCCACCCTTCACGAGCTTGCTGCTGACGTTGATGCCCGCACCCACCTCGTACTCGGTAGTGCGCGCCGGCTCACCCTTCTCGATGATGGCCGCCTTCGCCGTGGTGCCGCCCATGTCCACCGTGATGCAATCGACGTAACCCGACGCGGCGGCGACCGAGGCACCCGCGATCACACCGGCCGCCGGCCCGGACTCGATGATCGTGGCCGGCTTCTGCATGACCATGGCCGCGCTCATCACGCCGCCGTTCGAATGCATGATCTGCACCGGGCCGGTCATGCCGATGCCGCGCAGCTTGTCGATCAGCGAATGCAGATAGCTCACCACCACGGGCCCGAGATACGCGTTGACGACGGTCGTGCTGGTGCGTTCGTATTCGCGGATTTCCGGCAGGATTTCATGCGAGCAGGTCAGATAGACGGAGTCGCCCAACACACTGCGCAACAGATCGCGAATGCGGATCTCGTGTTCCGGATTCGCATACGCATGGATCAGGCTGATCGCGACCGCTTCGATTTTCTCGTCGGCGATACGTTGCGCGATTTCCAGCACTTGCGCATCGTCGAGCGGCGTGTCGACCGAACCATCGGCGAGCAGGCGTTCGTCCACCTCGTAACGGTGCCGGCGTTTCGCGAGCGGCTCCGGTTTCTGATACGCGAGGTTGTAAAGCATCGGCACCCGCAGGCGGCCGATCTCGACCACGTCGCGAAAACCGCGCGTCGTGATCAGCGCCGTGCGCGCGCCTTTGCCTTCGAGCACCGTATTGGTGGCGACGGTGGTAGCGTGAACCAGTTCGGTTATCTGGCGCGGTTGCGCATCGAGCGAGGCGAGCAGCGCCTGCACACCCGCGACGATCGCAATGCCGTAGTCCTGCGGCGTGGACGAAACCTTCCTGGTATGAATCACGCCGTCATCGCCGATCACGACGATATCGGTGAAGGTCCCGCCGATATCGACACCGGCCCGGTAAAGTCTTTCAGTCATTACACACCTTGCTTGTTAGTCGATGCGGCGCAAACGCTTGGCGGGTTTGCGCCGGTCAATGCTGTACTGCTAGAACTTGTGAACGAGTCCCAGGCTGAACACGGCCTGGTTCTGTCCCGAAGAAGGCAACATGGTCTGAATCTGCGAGGCGAGCAGACCGTTCGAGGTCGCGGGCAATGGTCCGCCCGTAGGTCGCGGAAAACCGCCGCCGGCCGCGCGCAGATAAATCACCTCGGTGTAGATGGAGGTCCGCTTGGAGAGGAACTTGTCGACCAGCAGATTGACCTGATGCCAGTGCACCTGCGTAGGACCGCCCGGTCCGCCGGTGATGTTGTCGCTCGTGTACGTGTAGGCCATGCCGAAGAACAGCGTTGGATCGATCGTGAAGCGCGCATTCGCTTCATAGTTGTTGAAGCGATAGTTGATGCCGCTCGTCAGCGTCGTGCCCACGTTGTTGTAGATCGCGTTGCTGTACATCAGGCTCAGCTTGGCCGGTCCGATCACATACGACGCGCCGATGCCCGCAATCTGCTCGCGTTTGGACGTGATCGGCGCATCGCAACAAGTGATCGCACCGTTGGTGTTCACATTCGCGGTGGTGTTCACGCCCGGTTCGTTGTAGAGCGAATAGGCCGCCGCGATAGAAAACGCACCCTGCGAATAGATGCCGCCCACCGACCACATGCGGTTGTTCGCAAAGGCGCCGGGCGCGTTGCTGAATGCGTACATCGCCGTACCGGTGAAGCCCTTCAGATTCGGCGAGACGTATTTGATCGAGTTATTGACGCGCAGAAAGTCGTCGGTATTGTCGTTGTCGTACGGGTGCGAAAACATCACGCCGCCCCACGCGCCGTTGGACGTCATGGTCTGCAAGGTGCCGACGATCGCGTCGTACTGGCGGCCGAAGGTCAGCGTGCCGTAGTTCGTATTCGAGAAACCCACGAAAGCCTGGCGGCCGAACATGCGGTTGTTCTGACCGAGCGCGCCGTTGACCGGATTGAAGCCGCTCTCGAGCGTGAAGATCGCCTTGGTGCCGCCGCCGAGGTCTTCGGCGCCCCGCAGTCCCCAGCGGCTGCCGTACTCGCCGTTGCCGGTGAGTTGCACCGCGCTGTGGCCACCCTGATTCGACGAGTAGGTAATTGCCTCGTTGATGATCCCGTACAGCGTGACCGAACTCTGCGCATGAACGAGACCGCTCCCGCCCATCAAAACCGCCATGATGAATAACTTTTCCTTCACCGCTCTTCTCCAAACAAGGAATCGCGACACCCCGGTCGGCTAGCGATCGATTGATAATAGCAAATGAATCGATTCACCAAAGGCTCAAAAAAATATCCCAAGGTGGGCCGGCTCACTGCTTGACCCGGATCTTCTTTTCTACTGCTCGGACCGCCTCTCCTGTGTCGACCAGCGTTAGTGCTTTAGCATTTACTCTGGTCCCACCCCTATGATGTGCCGGCCGATGCCTTTCGGGATCGCCGCCAGCAACTCCGTCGTGTAGCGCTCGCGTGGTTCGAACAGCACCTGATCCACGGCTCCCGCTTCCACCACGCGCCCTTCCCGCATCACCACCACCCGCTGACACAGTTCGCCAACCAGCGCCAGATCGTGGCTGATCACGACCAGCGAGACACCGGCGCTTTGATGAAGATCGCGCAGCAGGCGAATGATCTCCGCCTGGATCGATACGTCGAGCGCGGAAGTCGGTTCATCGGCAACGACCAGTTCCGGACGGCGCGCGAGCGCCCGTGCAATACCCACGCGCTGGCGCTGACCGCCCGACAGCTGATGCGGATAGCGCGCCAGCACGAATGCAGGCAGCCGCACCATATCGAGCAACTGGCGCACCGGCACGCCGTCGTTGCCGATCGCTTCCGCGAGCGTCGTGGCGATCGTCTTGCGCGGGTTCAGCGAGTTCGTCGTGCTCTGGAACACCATCTGCACGCGCTGGCGGAACGTGGCGTTCTGCGAGCGCGTCATCGTGTTCAATGCGTCGCCCCTGAAACGGATCGAGCCGGCCGTCGGCGCGGTGAGGCCGACCATCATGCGCGCGACAGTCGATTTGCCGCTGCCGCTTTCGCCGACAATTGCGAGCGCATCGCCCTTCGCCACTTCCAGACTCACGCCCGACACGGCATGGAAGCGGCGCCGGTTGAACATGCGCTCCAGCGGCGAGCGCGCCAGCGCATAGGACTTGCCGACCTCCTGCAGCGCGAAGATCGGCTGCGCGGCCTGAGCGGCCTGAATGCCGTTCGGCACGTTAGCGGACATTACGCGTCTCCTCAGGTTGATGACGGCCGGCAGCACGCGTAGCCGGCAAACGCGGAATGCTCGCGATCAGATGCCGCGTGTATTCGTGCGAAGGCCGCAGAAAGATGTCTTCCACCGGGCCGGCTTCGACCACGTACCCCTGTTTCAGCACGACGGCGCGTGAACACAATTCGGCCATCAGGTCGAGGTTGTGCGTGATGAACACGAGGCCGAGATCCATTTCGTCCACCAGCGTTCTCAACAATTCGACGATCTGCGCCTGCACGGTCACGTCGAGCGCGGTGGTGGGTTCGTCCGCGAGCAGCAGCGCCGGTTCGCAGACAATCGCGGCGGCGATCATCGCGCGTTGCTTCATGCCGCCGCTCAGTTCGTGCGGATACGCCCGCGCCGTGGTGCGTGGATCTTTGAAGCCGACGCGTGCGAGCACGGCATGCACTTCGTTGCGGATCGCACGGCCGCGCAGTGGACGGTGGGCGCGGACCACGTCGGCGAGTTGCGCGCCGATCGTGAAGGCGGGATTGAGCGCCGTAGCCGGATCCTGAAAGATCATGGAGATGCGCCGTCCGCGCAATGCGCGCATGCGCGCCTCCGATGCACGGCCCAGATCTTCGCCGTCGAGCACGATACGCCCGCCGCTGATACGGCCAGCGTTGCCAAGCAGGCCGAGCACCGCCAGCGAAGCAACGCTCTTGCCCGAACCCGATTCGCCGACGAGCCCGACTGCCTCGCCACGTCCCACTTGCAAATCGAGCCCATGCAACACTTCGGTCTGCGTCTTGCCCGAACCGAACGTGACGTGCAGGTTTTCAATCGACAGCAGCGCTTCGTTCATAGCGACGCTCCCGTCAGGTTCGCCGCACGCGCATTGCGCCGCCGCGGATCGAGAATAGTGCGCATCGAGTCGCCGAACAGATTGAAGGCAAGCACGCTGACGAACACCGCTGCGCCCGGGAACACCGACACCCACCAGTTGTCGGTGAAAATCAGTGCGCGTGCATCGGAAAGCATCGCGCCCCAGCTCGGCGTAGGCGGTTGCACACCGAGTCCGAT
Source organism: Paraburkholderia sp. RL17-383-BIF-A (assembly GCF_046028015.1). Lineage (NCBI taxonomy): Bacteria > Pseudomonadati > Pseudomonadota > Betaproteobacteria > Burkholderiales > Burkholderiaceae > Paraburkholderia > Paraburkholderia sp. RL17-383-BIF-A. The sequence continues at coordinate 12,265 of NZ_JARESR010000011.1, forward strand.
GAAACTGAGCGACGCCTCCACGATGATCGTCACGCCGAGCAGCAGCGACGCCTGGATCAGCACGGGCGAGATGATGTTGGGCAGCACATCGGACAACATGATGCGCGCGCCACTCGCGCCTTGCAGAACCCGTGCCGCGACATACTCCGCTTGCGACTCGGCCTTGGCGAGACTATGGGTAAGCCGCGCAAGACCCGGCGCGTACAGCACGCCGATCAGCAACACGAGCTTGGTCTCGTTCGAAATTGCGAGAAAGCCGATATGCAGCGTATCAGTGCCGGTAATGCCGACGAGCGCGATCGCCCAGATCAACAGCGGAATCGACGCGAGCACTTCCATTACTTTCATCAGCGTTTCGTCGAGCCAGGAGCCGGCCTTGTAACCGGCCACTAACCCAATGCCCGTACCCAGCACGAGGCCGATCGCAACCGCGCAGAGTCCAATCGACAGCGACGCGCGAGCGCCCCAGATGGTACGGCTCAGAATGTCACGGCCCACCTGGTCGGTGCCGAGCCAGAACGCCGCACTCGGCGCCTCCAGACGATGCTCGATATAGAGCTGCAGCGGATCCTTCAAGGGCAGCCACGGTGCGCACACTGCAATTACGCCCAGCAGCACGATCGTCACGAGACCGATCGCACCGGCCGGTTCATGCATCAGCGCGCGCAGCAGCCGGCCAGCCGATGCGAGCCAGGCGCCGATAACATGCGGCTTGCGTTGCACGTTGGGTAGAGATGAATCAGCCATCATGTTCTATTCGCCTTCGGATCGAGATAACCATGCAGGACGTCGGCGCACGTGTTCGACGCGATGAAGATCGTGGTGATGACGAGCACGATGGCCTGCACGGTCGGATAGTCACGCTGGAAGATCGCCGTGAGCAACGCGCGCGAGACGCCGGGCAAATTGAAGATCTGTTCGACGATCAATGCCCAGCCGAACATGTAGCCGTAACTCATCGCGGCGGTGCTCACGAGCGACGGCAATGCGTTCTTCAATGCATAGAGGCGAATACGCGACGGCGACAAACCGAGCGCTCTGGCGGTTCGCACGTAATCCTGCGAGAGCGCGTCGACCATGTTCGCCCGCACCAGACGGCTCAGCACGGAGATGTAGTACACCGACATCGTGAGTACGGGCAGCACCAGCGCGAGCAGATGCGTCGCCGCGCCGTCCGACCAGGGCGTGAGACCACCTACCGGAAACCACCCGGTTTTCAGCGCGACATAGCGGATCAGCAGCAGCCCCAGCCAGAACGACGGCACGGATAGACCCACGATTGCCACCGCACGCAGCAGATGGTCCGTGCCGCTGTTCTCTTTCAATGCCGCCACGGTGCCGAGCACGATCGACACCACAATCGTGAAGATGAACGACAGCGTGACGAGCTCGACGGTATTCGGCAGCGTATCGGCGATCTGCGGACCGATCGGATTGCCGGTCACGTAGGACTTGCCGAAATCGAGCGCGAGCGCACCGTTCAGCCACGTGCCGTACTGCGCGGCGACCGGCCGGTCGAGCCCATACTGATGATTGAACGCGGCGACCTGTTCGACGCTCGCGTCGCTACCCAATGTCAAACGCGCGGGCGATACGGGTGTGGCGCGGCACATGGCGAACAGCAACGCGCTGACCACCAGTAGCACGAGCACCGACGAAAACAGCCTCGAAACGGCTTTCATATCGACCTCATACCTTCGCCAGATAGACGTTGTCGAGCTTCAGCGAGAAGCCGGTGTTCACCTGAAAATCCTTCACGTTGCTGCGCCACAAATTCTGCACTTCCAGCGCACCGATCCAGACCGCCGGACAGTCACGCGCCAGCACTTGCTGAAGGCTCGCCAGGATCGGCTTGAGCGCAGCAGGATCGTCGACCAGATAGCTGTCGTCGATCAGCTTCAGCAGTTCTGCGCTTTCGTAGCCGCTCGCTTTCCACAGACTCTCGGTTGGGCGGAACAGCGCGTTGAGCAGGTAAGTCGGCTCTGGCGGTGCGATGAATCCGGTCAACGCCGCTGCGTGGTTGCCGACCAGCACCTGCGAGATCATCTGCCCAAAATCGAGCGGACGCAGATTGACACGGACACCCAGCGACGCGAGTTGCGCCTGAATGAAAAGCGCCGTCGACGACGTGTCGATCAGATACGCAGGCTGCACGTACAGCAAATCGAACGAAGCGCCGCTCGCGTATTTCGAGCTTTTCAACGCCGCTCGCGCGTGGTCCAGATTGAACGCCAGGCTTCCCGCCGAGCCGGAGTCGTACCACGACGACTCCGGCGCAAACGGCATGCTGCTCGCCTTCACTGCGCCGTAGCACAGATCACGGCAGATCTTCGCGCGGTCGAGCACGAGCGAAACGGCACGGCGAAACGCCAGATCGTCGAAAGGCGCCTTGCGGTTGTTCAGGCACATCATCAGCGGGCTGGTCGGCGAGGGACGGCTATCGCCCGCGAGGCCCGCCGACGTGCGGATCTGTGCAAACGTCTGGGCCGGCGGCGCACTGATGATCTGCGTCTGGTTCGACATCAGCGACGCGAGCCGTGACGACTCTTCCGGAATGATGCGAAACACGATCTTGTCCCAATGCGGCTCGCCTTTACCCCAGTAAGCCGGATTGCGCTTCAGTTCGACGAAGTCGTTCGCCTTCGACTGCACGAAGATCGCCGGGCCCGTGCCGACTCCGATCGGCGTCTGCTTGAAGTACTCCGCCGGGTGTTGCTCGCGGCTGCCCACTGGGAAAATGCCCATGTACTTCGACATGTAGTCGAGCAATGGCCGGTAGGGACGCTTGAGGCGGATCACGGCGGTATGCGCGTCCGGTGCGCTGACTGAGTCGATCACAGTCCAGAACGGCCGGCGGAATGCCTTGTTCGCGGGGTTCAACACGTAGTCGAAGCTGTACTTCACGTCGGCCGACGTAAAAGGCTGGCCGTTCTGAAAGTTCACGCCGCGCTGCAAATCGAACGTGTACGTCAGTTTGTCAGGCGAAATCGTCCACGCGCGCGCCAGTTGCGGCACCCGCTGGCCGCGTGCGTCGATGCCGACCAGATTCTCGAAGATCAACTGGTTGATCGCCATGACGTCGTGATTCGGCTGGTTGAGCGGATCGAGCGTTTGCGGATTGCTCGGAATGGCAACCGACAGTACCCCTGCTTCGGCCGCGAATACCCGGCCTTCGAGCGCGAACGGCAGGGAAAGCCCCGCAATGCTTGCGGCGCCCGCGCGGAGCAGTTGGCGTCGCCTGTTGCTGAAAGTCATGAAATCCTCTGCTTTTCCAATGCCGCGCAACTCACCGCGTCTTTCGTGAATCGATTCACAGACAATAGTGAGCTTAGTGCAGCGAGTCAACTTTTCAAAAATATCGGAAACCCTGATTGGCGGGTTCAGCGCGCGTTGCGACGGGCCTAGGCGAGCAGCAACGAGGCGTCGGCGAGCGACAGCACCGTGGTGCGCGAATCGAATGCGGTGGAAAAGAGATGATCATGGACGACCTGATCCGGGTCGAAACAGCAATCCTTCACGGTGTATAAGCGGAAGTCCGAATCGCTCGCATAGGCGACTGACGACAGCACCACGCCGGTCGACGCAATGCCGGCCATGATCAGCGAATCGATACCCTGCGCGGAAAGCCGCGCCTGCAGATCAGTGCCGAAAAATACGCTGGCCCGATGCCCGATGATGAGCGGCTCGTTGGCCTGCTGGCCGAGTTCCGGCGCGATCCTGTCGTTGATGAAAAGGCCGAGTTGCTTGAGCCCCTGCCCGTTCTTGTTCAACGGACTGACTTCCGGATAGCCCGGACTGAACTGGATCTTGGCGAAGTAGACGCTGACGCCTTTAGCCCGCGCGGCATCGCACAGCTTGCGTGTATTGGCGAGCAGAGTAGGCGCGACGGCCGGAAAGAGCGCCAGGATGTCGGTCTGATAATGCATGACCACCAGCGCTGTTTGCGCCGGCACGATCGCGGGAATCCGCGCACCCACGCTCTGCGCGGACGCGGCGCTGATTCCGCCCTCCCCACAGCCATCGAGACCCAGTCCGGTCGCCACTGCGCCGGCAAACACGCCCGCCGTTTTCATAAACCGTCGGCGGCCTGCGCGGCCGCCGCCCTTGCTGTTGTCCTGACCCGACTGTACCCCGTTTTTCCTGTCGCTCATATTGCGCCTCGCGTTTTGGTGAATCGATTCACTACAGGTAGGTACGCACTGTCGGCGGCGAAAAATCCGCTGTCAAGAAACTTTGCGATCGGATAAACCCTAGGATCGAATCCGGCTAGCGCTTTTTGCGGCGTGCAGCGCTGGAGGGTGCGCCGCACGACTCGCGCACGATCATCCGCATGGGATGTTTCGAGCGGCGGATGCCGGACGGCGCAGTGCCGTCGATCAGTTGCAACATCATGTCCGCTGCTTCGCGGCCGACATCACGCGGGTTTTGCGTCACCACGGTCAACGCCGGCGACGCGATGCCCGAATACTCGTGCTCGCCGATCGATATCACCGACAGGTCGGCCGGAATCGACAGCCCGGCTTCCCGCACGACTTCGAGCACGATGGCCACGTCGTTCAGCGTGGCGATGATGGCGGAGGGCCGGTCGGGACCGCTGAGCAAGGCGCGGCAGACGTCCTTGTTAAAGGCGCTGGTACGCAGCACGAGCGCGGGGTCGAGCGCGATGCCGGCGGCCTCGCACGCGGCCTGATAGCCGCGCACCATCTCGCGGCCCACCCACGTGTTTTCATGACCGGCGACGAGCGCAATGGCGCGATGTCCGAGCGATGCGAGATAGCGCACGGCCTGGCGGCAGCCGTCGGCGTGATCGGTCAGGACCGAATTGAATTCGCCCTGTGCATCGCGCTCCCACAGCACGACCGGCATATTCAGCGTATGCAGGAAGTTGAAATAGGAAGGCGTCTCGTCGTCGGAAATCGCGCCGATGAATCCGTCGATACGGCGCTGCTTCAGGCTCGACAGAATGGCGCGCTCGCGTTCGAGATCGTAGTGGGAATTGGCGATCAGAATTTCGAAACCCCTCGCCCGCAGACGCTCTTCGGCGGCGCTGACCATCTGTGCGGCGGTGTGCTGCGTGATGTCCGAAATCAGACAGCCGATTGCGCTGGAACTGCCTTTGCGCATGCTGCGCGCCACCACGTTCGGCACGAAATTCAACTCGGCCACCGCGGCGCGCACCGCCTCCTGAATGGCTGGCGCCACATTCTCGCGGCCGTTCAGCACACGCGACACCGAGCCGACCGACACCTTCGCGAGACGCGCGACGTCCTGCACGGTGGGCGAACCCTGGGGGGATTTGCGGCTGCGCAACGCGGGCTGAACGGGTTTGCTGGCTTTCTCTTTGGGCATGACGGAAGGCGAAAAGGTCGTCGATCGACTCTTAATGAATCGATGCATCGAGCCGATTATAGTGCGTCCCGGCTCCGGCCAATGCCGGCGCGGCTTCGCGGCGGAAATGGGCAGCCCCACCTACAGACAGAAAACAGCCGCCAGGGTATGCGAAAAACAGATACACGTGAAACTGCGACGTGGATTCGGGCGATGCACCGCCTCTTTCGTCGCTCCGCCCACTCCTCGCTTTCAACTCCCGCATGCATGAATGAGGAACTGCTGAAACGCAACGGCCGGCGTATCCAGCGTTGCGCCTTTGCGCCACAACATGCCCGCGTCCATCTGCGGAATCGCGTTGAGAATCGGCCGCGCATCGATCCGCTTGCCTTCCAGCGACCACGGACGAAACACCATATCCGAAAGAATCGTCACGCCAAAGCCATGCGCCACCAGACCGCGCAGCGCTTCCATTGAACTGGTGCGAAACGCGATGTTGGGTTCGACATTGTTCTGCTTCCAGTACCGCAGCGTCGATTGCTCGCCTTCGTCCACGGTAATCAGGATGTACGGATAACTTGCGATATCCGCGAGCGAAGGCGCGTTCAGTTGCGTGAGCGGATGGGTCGGAGAAGTCCACAACTGCCGGCGCGAACGGATCAGCACGTGGTGCCGGAATTGCCTGATATTTTCGACGTTGGACAGCAGGACGATACCGAGATCGACGACTCCATCGAGCACGGCCTGTTCGATCGACTCGCGGTCGAGGTCATGCAGATCGATTTCGATGTCCGGATACGTCGCGCGAAAACGCCCCATCAACTCGGGCAAAAAGTACCCCAGCACCGTATACGACGCAGCAATGCGCACGGTTCCCTTCAGATCGTGCGAGCGGAACGGCGCCTTGTAGACCGCGTCGCGCACCGAATCGAGTATGTGCCGCGCGTGGTTCAGGAAATCGTGCCCGTCCGGCGTCAACGTAACGCCCTGAGGCAGGCGCTCGAAGAGCCGCGTACCCAGGGTTTCCTCCAATGCGAGCACCGCATTGGTGATCGCCGACTGCGACACGTGCTCAGCCGTCGCCGCCATCGAAAACTGCCCGCTCTGGGCTGCCGCCACGAAGTAACGCATCTGCCGCAGGGTAACGTCTTTTGACATGTGTTTTTCGAATAGCAGGATTCGGTATTCGTGATTTTACGTTGGAAATTCCGCTTCCTATACTCCGCCCCAATAAAGCCGCCGGAGACTTCACCATGAACGCCCCGCTAACGCCCCCGCTAACGCCCCCGCTACGTGACGCGCTTGCCGACGTATCGCTCGACGATAAATACACACTCGAAAAGGGCCGCGTCTATATGAGCGGCACTCAGGCGCTGGTGCGGTTGCCAATGTTGCAAAAAGCGCGCGACCGCCGCGCCGGCCTGAACACCGCGGGCTATGTGTCCGGCTATCGCGGCTCGCCGCTCGGCGCGCTCGATCAGGGTCTGTGGAAAGCGAAGAAGCATCTAAAGGAACACGACGTCGTGTTTCAGCCGGGGCTGAACGAAGATCTCGCGGCGACCGCCGTGTGGGGCACGCAGCAACTCAATCTCTGGCCGGGCGCCAAGGTCGACGGCGTATTCGGCATGTGGTACGGCAAGGGGCCGGGTGTCGATCGCACCGGCGACGTCTTCAAGCACGCGAATTCGGCCGGCACCGATCCGAACGGCGGCGTGCTCGTGCTGGCGGGTGACGACCATGCGGCGAAGTCGTCGTCGGTCGCGCATCAGTCGGAGCATATGTTCGTGGCCAGCGGCATTCCGGTGCTGTATCCGGCAAGCGTGCAGGAGTATCTCGACTACGGTCTGCACGGCTGGGCCATGAGCCGCTACGCGGGTCTGTGGGTCGCGATGAAATGCGTTACGGACGTAGTCGAATCGAGCGCGTCGATCGACATCGACCCGGACCGTTTGCAGATCGTCCTGCCGGACGACTTCGAGATGCCCGAAGGCGGCCTCAATATCCGCTGGCCCGACCCGCCGCTCACGCAGGAAGCGCGTCTGCTCAACTACAAGTGGTATGCGGCGCTCGCCTACATTCGCGCGAACAGGCTGAACCGCGTGGTGATCGACAGCCCCAACCCACGCCTTGGCATCATGACCGCCGGCAAAGCGTATCTCGACGTACGGCAAGCGCTCGCCGATCTTTCGCTCGACGACGAAACCTGCGCGCGTATCGGCATACGCGTGCTGAAGGTAGGCTGCGTATGGCCGCTCGATGCGCAGAACGCACGCGATTTCGCCACTGGCCTCGACGAGATTCTGGTGGTCGAAGAAAAACGCCAGATTCTCGAATACGCGCTCAAAGAGGAACTTTATAACTGGCGCGACGACGTGCGCCCGAAAGTATTCGGCAAGTTCGACCAGCGCGACGACGAAGGCGGCGAATGGTCCGTGCCGCGCGGACAGACGCTCTTGCCCGCGCACTACGAGCTGTCGCCGGCCATGATCGCGAAAGCGATCGCCCGGCGCCTCGCCAAAGCCGATCTGCCAGCCGATCTGCGCGCGCGGATCGAGGCGCGCATTGCCGTGATCGAGGCCAAGGAACGTGAGGCGGCCACGCCGCGTTCCGTGACGGAGCGGCAACCGTGGTTCTGTTCGGGCTGCCCGCACAACACGTCGACCCGCGTGCCGGAAGGCTCGCGCGCACTGGCCGGCATTGGCTGCCACTACATGTCGATGTGGATGGATCGCAAGACGGAGACCTTCAGCCAGATGGGCGGCGAAGGTGTCGCGTGGACCGGCCAGATGCATTTCACGAACGAGCGGCACGTATTCGTCAATCTGGGCGACGGCACCTATTTCCATTCCGGCCTGCTCGCGATTCGCGCGTCCATTGCTGCGAGTGCGAACGTCACCTATAAAGTGCTCTACAACGACGCGGTGGCGATGACCGGCGGCCAACCGGTGGACGGCGTGCTCACGGTCCCGCAGATCGCGTTTCAGGTCGTGGCCGAAGGCGCGAAGCAAGTGCTGATCGTCACCGACGAGCCTGAGAAATACGACGCGAACGTGCGCCTCCCGGAAGGCGTCAAGGTGTATCACCGCGACGAACTCGACCGGTTGCAGCGCGAGCTGCGCGAGGTGGCGGGTACGTCGATTCTGATCTATGACCAGACGTGTGCGACCGAAAAGCGCCGGCGTCGCAAACGCGGCACCTATCCCGATCCGGCGAAGCGCGCCTTTATCAACGACGCAGTGTGCGAAGGCTGTGGCGATTGCTCGGTGCAATCGAACTGCCTGTCGGTCGAGCCGCTGCAAACGGCGCTCGGCACCAAGCGCAAGATCAACCAGTCGTCTTGCAATAAAGATTTTTCGTGCGTGAAAGGCTTTTGCCCGAGCTTCGTCACAGCGGAAGGCGCGCAGGTGAAGAAGCCCGCCAAGCATGCATCCGCCGCCGCGTTGCCCGATTTCACGGCACTGCCCCGGCCCGCGATTGCGTCACTGTCGAAGCCGTATGGCGTGCTGGTGACAGGTGTCGGCGGAACCGGCGTCGTGACGATCGGCGGCTTGCTCGGCATGGCGGCTCACCTCGAAAACAAGGGCGTCACCGTGCTCGATATGGCTGGGCTCGCGCAGAAAGGCGGCGCCGTGCTCAGTCATGTGCAGATCGCCGCGACACCCGAACAATTGCACGCCACGCGGATCGCGGCCGGTGAAGCACGCCTGATACTGGGCTGCGACGCGATCGTCTCCGCTTCCGCTGAAGTGCTGGCACGCACGCAACGCAGCGTGACGAAAGCAGCGATCAACAGCGGCGCCACGCCGACCGCGCAATTCGTGCGGGATCCGCACTGGCGCTTTCCGGCCGATCAGACGCAACTGGATCTGCGCGCGAGCATCGGCGAAGACTGCGACTTTATCGACGCCAATCGTCTCGCGCTCGCACTGTTAGGCGACACGCTCTATGCCAATCCTCTGTTGCTCGGCTTTGCATGGCAACGCGGCTGGCTGCCGCTTAGTTACGAAAGTCTCGATCGCGCGATCGAACTGAATGGCGTGGCCGTCGAAAAAAATCGTCTGGCGTTTGCATGGGGACGCTATGTCGCACAGCACGGTGAAGCAGGAGTGGACGCTTTCGCGCCATCGAGCGGCGCGCAGCAGGCCATTGTCGTGCAGATGCCGGAATCGCTGGACCGGCTGATCGAGCGTCACGTCGAGCAGCTGAGTCGCTATCAGAACCCGCGCTATGCGGCGCGCTATGTTGAAGCCGTCCAACGTCTGCGCGCGAAGGAAACGGCTGTCATGGGTGGGGCGAAACCGCGCCTCACACCGGTCGTCGCGCGCAACCTGGCGAAACTGATGACCTATAAGGACGAGTATGAAGTCGCCCGTCTCTATGCAGATCCGGCTTACATGGACAAGTTGCGCGCACAGTTCGAAGGCGAACCGGGTCGCGATTACAAGCTCGCGTTCCATCTCGCGCCGCCATTGCTCGCCAAACGCGATGAACACGGCCACCTGAAGAAACAACGATTCGGGCAATGGACGCTCACCATGTTCCGCGTACTCGAAAAATTCAGATTCCTGCGCGGCACGGCGTTCGACGTCTTCGGCAAGACGGAGGAACGGCGCAATGAACGTGAGTTGATCGAGCAGTACTTCACGCTGATCGACGAATTCTGCGTAACGCTCGACACCGCCCGATTCGATGCAGCGATGAAGCTCGCCAATCTGCCCGACGAGATTCGCGGTTTCGGTCACGTCAAGGAGCGCAACGTGCTCGCCGCGGCGAGTAAGCGCGAACGCTGGCTTGCCGAATACCGGAGCGATGCGGCCAACATGTCACCCGTTTCATCTTCCTCACTTTTCGAAAAAGCGATATGAACACGAACATGCACGACCGTGACGGCGTAATCTGGCTCGATGGCGAACTGGTGCAGTGGCGCGACGCGCAACTTCACTTTCTGACTCATTCGCTCCACTACGGCATGGCGGTATTCGAAGGCGTCAGAGCGTACGAAGCCGCTGCGGGACCGGCGATCTTCCGGCTCGACGACCATACGAAACGACTCTTCAATTCCGCGAAGATCTTCGAAATGGCCGTGCCCTTCAGCTTCGAAACGATTCGCGAGGCTCAGTTGGAAGTAGTGCGCCGCAATCGGCTGACGTCGTGCTATCTGCGCCCGCTTGTCTGGCTCGGCAGCGAACAGATGGGCCTCGGTGCGCGCGGCAATACGGTTCATGTGGGCATCGCCGCATGGCCTTGGGGCAGCTATCTCGGCGAGGAGGGCCTCACGCGCGGCATTCGTGTCAAGACTTCGTCGCTGTCGCGCCACCACGTGAATGTGTCGCTGGTGCGCGCCAAGGCGAGCGGCTATTACATCAATTCGATCCTGGCCAATCGCGAAGTCACCCGCAATGGTTACGACGAAGCGCTGCTGCTCGATACGGAAGGCTATGTGTCCGAGGGAGCGGGCGAAAACGTCTTCATTGTGCGCAATGGCGTGTTGTATACGCCGGACCTTGCCTCGTGCCTCGACGGCATCACGCGTGCGTCGGTCATGGAAATCGCACGGGACCAGGGCCTTCAGGTCGTCGAAAAACGCATTACCCGCGACGAAATGTACTGCGCCGACGAAGCCTTCTTCACGGGCACGGCAGCGGAGGTCACGCCCATTCGTGAACTCGACGATCGCGTGATCGGCAACGGCGAGCGCGGACCGATCACCGCGTCGCTGCAGGAAACGTTCTTCGCCGCGGTGGCCGGCAAGTCGGAGCGCTACGCGCACTGGCTCACGCACGTGGCCCGCTAAACTCGATATTTGCACGGGCCGGGCGCCGCCGCGCCGCCCCCGGCCTACCTACGACACCGGACCATCATGCCCGACTCTTCGTCATCAGAACGCCTTCCCGCCGACGCAATGCCCGTGCTGCGCGTCGTGCCGCAACCGTCGAGCGCCAATGTACACGGCGATGTGTTCGGCGGCTGGATCATGTCACACGTCGATATCGCCGGATCGATTCCCGCCAGCCGGCGCGCGAACGGACGCGTCGTCACCATCGCCGTCAATTCGTTCACGTTCAGGCAGCCCGTTTTTATCGGCGACCTGCTGAGCTTCTACGCGAATATCGTCCGCGAGGGACGTACGTCGATCACCGTCAACGTGGAAGTGTTCGCGCAGCGCATGGGCATGGCCGCGGACGTCGTCAAGGTGACGGAGGCCACGCTGACCTTTGTCGCTACCGACTCGGCGCGAAAGCCACGCCCCTTGCCGCCCATTGAAGCGGTTTGACGCTGTTTGACGCCGTTTCCGCACCTTCTGCCACCCCGACCCTATCCGTGGCCTCGCCGAATCCCATCGGCTAACTGTAGAGGGGCCGCTCCTCACGAACCCCAGCTCGCCGACAACATTGAATTGTCACGCCCGACGCGTTTGGCATCGTGCCAACGTGACTGAAATCAAGGCAGCAGGTCACATCTAAAAACGACCAATCACCTGTGCCTTGCGCGGCGAACCGCCGACCGGGTGTCTCTTGACCCAGATCAAGAGCGACGCCCAGGGCGCCGCTAAAGTCACATTCACGACACTTGTTGCGCCGCACAATCATGGAGCATAAAACGCTCCGTCCGCCCGCGATGTCGTCGTGCCAGCAATTGCTGCTGTCACCGACACAAGTCGCCCCGGCGCGGCTCTTCCGTCATAGCTATCCCGCTGTCGTCAGTTCGTTCGGCCATGTCGCCGTGCGCACAGGGCAATCAAAAGGAATTCAGATGGACACTCGCTCCAGGTTGGCTCCCGCAGGCAATCACACACTGCCCGACAGATCCGCCGCCTCCGCTTCAGCCGCGCCCTTCCGGGAACTGGATCACGCCAAAGAGGCGATGATCGCGCGATTGACGGCGGGCCTGTCGCCGGCCGCGTTGGGCGCGGCATTCTCCGACTGGCTTATCCATCTCGCGGCGGCACCCGGCAAGCAACTGGAACTCGCGTCGCTTTGGGTATTGAACACACGGCGTCTCGCCGACTATTGCGCCCATGTCTCTTCCGGCGCATACGCTCCCTTGCCGGCGGAGCCGTCGCCGAAAGACGACCGCTTTCGTGCCGACGTGTGGCAGACCGAACCCTACCGGCTGTGGCAACAGACATTCCTGCTCGCCGAGCAGTGGTGGAATGCCGCAACGCGCGAAGTGCCCGGTACCACGCGTCACCATGAAGACGTCGTGTCGTTCGTCGCGCGACAGTTGCTCGATATGCTGGCGCCTACCAACTTTCCGCTCACCAACCCGGAGGTATTCCAGCGCGCTATGTCGACAGCGGGCCTGAGCCTGGTTCAAGGTGCGGGCAACGCACTCGAAGACGCCACACGCCAGGCGAGCGGCATGCCGCCTGCCGGACTGGAGCAGTTCAAGGTGGGCGTCAATCTGGCCGTCACGCCGGGCAAGGTCGTGTTTCGCAATCACCTGATCGAACTGATTCAGTACAGCCCCACGACTGACGAGGTGATCGCCGAACCTGTGCTGATCGTCCCCGCCTGGATCATGAAGTACTACATCCTGGACCTGTCGCCGCAAAACTCGCTGATCCGTTATCTGGTCGGACAGGGACACACCGTATTCTGCATTTCGTGGCGCAACGTCGACGCCGACGACCGCGACCTCAGTCTCGAGGATTACCGGCAACTCGGTGTCATGGCCGCGCTCGACACCGTCTCGAAGATCGTCCCGGATCACAAGATCCACGCAACCGGCTATTGCCTCGGCGGCACGCTGCTGTCGATTGCTGCGGCAGCAATGGCCGGCTCGGGCGATCATCGGCTGGCATCGGTCACGCTGTTCGCGGCGCAAACGGATTTCACCGAGCCGGGCGAGTTGCAGCTCTTCATCGACGACAGCGAAGTCTATTTCCTCGAAAGCATGATGTGGTCGCAAGGCTATCTCGATGCCAGGCAAATGGCCGGTGCGTTCCAGCTCCTGCAATCGAACGACCTGATCTGGTCGCGCATCGTGCATGACTACCTGCTGGGCGAGCGCGCCCCGATGATCGATCTGATGGCCTGGAACGCGGACGCCACCCGCATGCCGTACCGGATGCACTCGGAATATCTGCGTCAACTTTTCCTCGACAACGACCTCGCCTCCGGCCGATATCAGGTCGACGCGCGCCCGATCTCGATTCGCAACATCCGGGCGCCGATGTTCGTGGTGGGCACCGAACGCGATCACATCGCGCCGTGGCGATCGGTCTACAAGATTCACGATCTTGCCGACACGGCAATCACCTTCGTGCTGACGAGCGGCGGTCATAACGCCGGGATTGTCAGCGAACCGGGCCACCCGCACCGGCAATTCAGAATCAAGGAGACCGCCGCCGACGATCTGCTCGTGAGCCCCGACGAATGGACGGCCGCCGCCGCCCAACAGGAAGGCTCGTGGTGGCCCGTCTGGTCCGACTGGCTCAAGGCCCGATCGAGTCCCGAGCGGGTCGCGCCGCCGGCCATCGGCACCGAGCCGGGCGCGCACGCGCTTGCGGATGCGCCAGGCACCTACGTTTTCCAGAACTGAGGGGGCACTCGTGAACGATCTTCAGTTGCATAACCGGACCTTCGACGAACTGGCGATTGGTGAATCCGCCTCGCTCGAGCGGACAGCGGGGCAGCTCGACATCGATCTGTTCGCCGCCGTGTCGGGCGACGTCAATCCCGCGCACACCGACGCGACCTTCGCGTCGAGCGACATGTTCGGCCATATCGTCGTGCACGGCATGTGGACCGGCGCGCTGATCTCCGCGCTGCTCGGCACGCGGCTGCCGGGCCCTGGCACCATCTATCTGGATCAGGACCTGCAGTTTCGCCATCCGGTCACGCCGGGCGACACGATCACCGCCACGGTGACGGTGAAGGAAAAGCGCCCCGACAAGCGGATCGTGCTGCTCGACACGCGCTGCACGAACCAGAAGGGCGACGTTGTCCTGCTCGGCACGGCCACGGTGATTGCGCCGTCTACCCCGATTGTCTGGCATCCCTCCCCGCAGCCTGAAGTGTCCGTGCGCCGCCACGACCGTTACGAGGCGTTCATTCGTGAAGCGCGCACCCACACCGCACTGCGCACGGCCGTCGTGCACCCGTGTTCACCGGACGTCATTCAGGCAGTCCTTGAGGCGCGTGACGCAGGCTTGCTCGATCCCCTACTCATCGGACCCGAAGCGAAGATCCGCGCCGCCGCCGAGGCCGCCAACGTGAGTCTCGACGGCATCACGATCGAAGCGGTCGCGCATAGTCACGCCGCCGCCGCTCGAGCCGTCGAGTTGGGCGCAGCCGGCAAGGTTGCCGCATTGATGAAAGGCAGCCTGCATACCGATGAACTGCTCTCGGCGGTCGTCGCCGCCGGGTCGGGTCTGCGGACCGGCCGACGGATCAGCCATGTCTATGCCATGGACATCCCCGCTTACTCCAAGCCGCTGATCGTTACCGACGCGGCGGTCAATATCTCGCCGACCCTCGCGCAAAAGCGCGATATCTGTCAGAACGCGATCGACCTGCTGCATGTTCTGGGCGTCGAGCAGCCGCGGGTCGCCGTGCTCGCCGCGGTTGAAACCGTTAATCCGGCAATGCCGACCACGCTCGACGCGGCGGCGCTTACCGTGATGGCCGCACGCGGCCAGATAACCGGTGCGCTTGTCGACGGACCGCTCGCCTTTGACAACGCGATCAGCCTTGCCGCGGCGGAAACGAAAGGGGTTCACTCGCCGGTGGCCGGTCAGGCGGACATCCTGCTGGTTCCGGATCTCGAGGCGGGCAATATGCTGGCGAAGCAGCTAGTCTATTTCGCCGGAGCCGACGCCGCAGGGCTCATTGTCGGTGCGCGACTGCCGATCATCCTGACGAGCCGCGCCGATAGCCTGCGGGTACGCCTCGCATCGGTCGCGCTGGCGAGGCTCGTCGCCGAAAGCAGCCTTGGCGATCTGCTCGAATCATGAACGCCCCACTGCTCCTCACATTCAATCCTGGCTCTTCAACGGTCAAGATCGGGTTGTTCCGCGTGGTCGCCGGTGAAGCCGTGAGAATCGGCCAGGGCATGATCGACTTCCGGCACCAACCGTTGCAGTTGCATCTCGTGAACGACGGCAAGACGACGGACATCGCACTGCAATCCGCCGTCACCGACGATCTGCACGACGTGCTCGACGAAACGCTCGGCTGGTTCGCCACGCACTTTTCGCTCGACGATCTCGTTTCAGTCGGTCATCGCGTCGTGCATGGCGGCGATCGCTTCGCCGGTCCCGTCGCCATTACAGACGAAACGCTGGAGGCCATTACCGCGCTGGTCCCGCTTGCGCCGTTGCATCAGCCGCAGAGCGTCCGGTTGATCAAAGCGATTCGGCACCTGCGGCCTCATCTGCTGCAGGCCGCGTCGTTCGACACGGCGTTTCACCGCACGCAGACGGCTCTCGTCCAACGTTTCGCGATTCCACGCGGACTCTTCGACAAAGGCATCAAGCGCTACGGCTTTCACGGTCTGTCATATCAATTCATTCGCGGCCAGCTCGAACTTCAGTTCCCGCCACTCGCACGCGGCAAGGTCATCGCCGCGCACCTGGGCAGCGGCGCGAGCCTGTGCGCGTTCGAGGCCGGCGCAAGTCGCGATTCGAGCATGGGTTTCTCGACACTCGACGGCATTCCCATGGCCACGCGATGCGGTGCGCTCGACGCCGGCGTCGTGCTTCACCTGCTCGAACAGCAGGGTCTCAGCGTCAGCGAGGTCGAGCATATGCTGTATGAGCAGTCCGGCCTGCTCGGTGTTTCCGGCATCAGTGCGGACAGCCGCGAGCTGCAGGCAAGCCACCGCCCGGAAGCCCGCGAAGCGCTCGATCTGTTCGCTTTTCGTATTGCGGGCGAGGTCGCGCGGCTTGCCGCCACACTCGGCGGCCTGGAGAGTCTGGTCTTCACAGCCGGGATCGGCGAGCATCAACCCGAAGTGCGACTTGCCGTATGCGAGCGCCTCGCGTGGCTGGGCGTCGAACTCGATCGCGATGCGAACGACAGCAATGCGCGTGTGATCAGCAGCGCCCGCAGCCAGATCACGGTCCTCGTGCTGCCGACAGATGAAGAGCAGATCATCGCCAACGAGGCTATTGCGGTACTGCATCGCGAGGCAATGAAATCATGAATTCCATCATCGATCTTTCCTGCAAGCGGGGGCTGGTTGTCGGCATCGCGAACGAGCACAGCATCGCCACCGGCTGCGCGAAGCTGTTTCGAGCAGCCGGTGCGGAACTGGCGGTCACTTATCTGAACGACAAGGCCGAACCGTTCGTCCGCCCGGTTGCCGAGGCGCTTCATTCTTCTCTCGTCATGCCATGCGACGTACGCATTGCGGGCCAATTGGAAGCCGTCTTCGAACGGATCACGAAAGAGTGGGGACGGCTCGACTTCGTGCTCCATTCAATCGCCTTCGCCCCCGCCGACGACCTGCACGCGAGCCTCGTCGACTGTTCGGCGGAGGGTTTCGCACTCGCGATGGACGTGTCGTGCCATTCGTTTATCCGCATGACGAGGCTCGCGCTCCCATTAATGCCCGATGGCGGCAGCCTGATGACCGTAAGCTTTTTAGGCGCCGAACGCGCGGTCGATCATTACAACGTGATGGGGCCTGTCAAGGCCGCGCTCGAATCGAGCGTGCGCTATCTTGCTGTCGAACTGGCGGAGCGTCGTGTCCACGTCCATGCCATTTCAGCCGGCGCGGTCAAAACGCGCGCCGCGTCCGGCATCGACCATTTCGACGCGTTGCTCGACGACGTCCGCACGCATACGCCCGCGCAGCATCTCGTCACGATCGACGAGATCGGCCGGATTGCAGCCGTGCTCGCGAGCGAGGCGGGCATGACGCTGACTGGATCCACTATTTACGCCGACGCGGGCTTTCATGTCACCGCGTGAGCCGATCGAGCCCGTAAACGGTGCTCATCCAGATCATGGGCCTCACACGGCTCTCACTACATACAAGCTTTCCAAAAGGAGCATGCGATGACAAGAACGGCACTGATTACCGGCGGAGTAAGTGGAATCGGCGCGGCAACCGCGCGACAGTTGAAGAGCGCCGGCTATTCGGTGATTGCCAACTACTTCGGAAACGATGCCGAAGCCGATGCGTTTTATAAGGAAACGGGCATTCCCGTGTTCGGCTGGAACGTGGCCGACTTTGATGACACTCAGCAAGCGATTGCCAAGGTCGTCGCGCAATCGGGGCCGATCGACGTGCTCGTGAACAATGCCGGCATCACCCGTGACAGCACGCTGCACAAAATGACGCTGGAGCAATGGCGTAGTGTGATCGACGTGGATCTGGGCGGTTGTTTCAACACATGCCGGGCCGTCATAGAAAGCATGCGTGAGCGCCGCTTTGGACGGATCGTGAATATCAGTTCTGTTAATGCGCTTTCCGGGCAATTCGGCCAGACGAACTATGCCGCCGCCAAAGCAGGGCTTATCGGTTTCACCAAGTCGCTCGCGCTCGAAGGCGCATCGCGCGGCATCACCGCTAACGTGATTGCCCCAGGCTATACCGATACGGGCATGGTGCATGGTGTGCCGGATGACATTCTCAAAGCGATTGTCAGCGGCGTGCCCGCGGGACGACTGGCAACGTCGGATGAAATCGCGCGCGGCGTCCTCTTCCTTGTTGCCGATGACGCTGCTTTCATCAACGGCGCCACGCTGTCGATCAACGGTGGCAAATATATGGCGTGAGAGTTGCGATGCTGTCGCATTGGCAGGACAACTGCCGCTGCGGACGCATCGCCGGATCTCCTTCTCCGCGATGCGCCCGCTTCGTTGCAAACGGTATGGCTATCCGATCGTCAATTCGTCGTTGACTGCGTGCACGCCGGGTGCCGCCCACGCCGCTCCGCGCGCGATCGATCGCTCCGCATAGGAGCCGACCTTTCCGGTCAGCGTGACCGTGCCGTCACTCACGCTGACGCCGATGCGATTCGCTTCGCGCTCGACATGCCGAACGAGCGCTTTGCGGATACTGTCTGCAATATCGTCACCCGCCGGATTCTCGTGCACAGCGATGAGATTCGAAACCCCCGTCACACCACGCATAGGGTTGATCATGCGCGTGGCGAGATGACGCTGATAGGCCCGCTCGAGCTTGCCTCGCAATGTTACCCATCCATTGTCGACCTGAACCTGCACGTGGACATCCGATACGCCCACGGTCCACTTCAGGATCGACCGGACAGCGTTCGCAATGTCCTCGTCCGTTCTTTCATCTCCGTGCGGCAGGCGGATATCCATTCTGACCGTCACCGCTTTCACGCCCGCCACGCGTTTTGCCGCCTTCTCGGCGGCCAGCTTTTCCGCATAGCTCGTGGGATGGCCGGACAGCGTGACAACCCGGTCTTTCACCTCGACGTCGATGTCAGCTAGCGACACCGCAGGATCCCACGCCAACTCGTCTGCAACTTCTGCCTCCAACTGCTTGTCCGTTTTCATTGCGCTCTCCTGTCAGTTCCATGTGCTCATCTGCCACTTGCAATTCATGATGCCGCTCGCAATGGTTCGCCGCCTTCGAAGGGTGGGATAGCAGGCTCCTCACGCCACGTTTGAATGGACATACGGCCCGCGTCCTGGAGATCCAGCCGCGCGCATTACCATGACACTTCTCTAGCGCCGTTGAGCATGCCGGTAGCGGGCATGCATGGCGCGAAACCCCAACGTCAACGCAAGCGCTGCACCTACCGCCATCAGCGACAAAAGGGATACGTAGCCGATCAACTGCGTGAATTCGTCCGTGCGATCCTGCCCGATCGATGTGATGTACGCGCGCGTGTTATCCGTCGCGTCGGTCGACGTCGTTCGATACAGGAAGAAAGATCGGCAGATATCGTCGTCCGGCTGCCTTGCCGGCAACAGTGAACCGGCCGCAACGCTGCGCACCCCGGCACACTCGGGCGCCGCCATGCCGGCCATGACCGCCGTGTCCAGCGGATGGTCATAGACAGAACCCGTCCACGTTACGGCGACCGCGAGCAGTGCACTCAAGGCGACGAACTGAAACGACCGGATCCACCGTCGATGCCGGGTGCGTTCAGGTTCAAGCGCGTAGTTCATCGGACCCTCCGGCGCTTCGTCGCGAAGCGCTACTCAACTTAGGGTAGCTTTCGAAGCCGCTGCTCCAGTTGAGGTACATCAATCCCTGACTAGAGCGCGTCGGCGTCCGGATGAGCGTTCTGCGGCCTATCGTTGAATCAACGAGCCGCAGTGAGCACCTATGCACACTTGAACCCGTTTTTTTGCGAGCGCATCATGTCACTTCAGAACACCAGCTGCCCACAATGGCTCACTTTCGACTGCTACGGTACATTGATTCAATGGGGTAAAGGCCTGCGGGCCGCCGTCGGCGAAATGCTCCGGCGCAAGCACGGCAGCCACGTCGACCCGGCAAGACTAACGGGGCGTTCATTGCTGCCCGACTACACGCGGGACGCAACGCTCGCGACACTCGATCAGGTCCCGACACTGCTCACTACACCCGGTTGGTAAATTTCAGGGGCAACGATCATGGCGCATACACTCTTATCCACCGGCTCCGCGGCGGCGTCACGCAACGTGCGACTCGATGCAGACGCGGTGATGCAGGCCCGTATCGAACTGGCCGCCTGTTTTCAGCTCGCCGCGCGGCATGGCCTGGAGGAAGGGATTTGCAATCACTTCTCGGCCGTTGTCCCGGGCCACGACGATCTGTTTTTCGTGAATCCGTATGGCTACGCGTTCGCCGAAATCACCGCGTCGCGACTTCTGGTTTGCGATTTCGACGGACATGTTGTCGACGGTGAGGGCAAGCCTGAAGCGACTGCGTTCTATATTCATGCGCGGGTACACCGGTTGATGCCACGCGTGAAGGCTGCGTTTCACACGCATATGCCGAATGCCACTGCGCTGTGTCTGCTGGAGGGTCCGCCGCTGCTATGGCTTGGGCAAACGGCTTTGAAGTTTTACGGCCGCACGGCCGTCGATGAGCAGTACAACGGCCTGGCACTGGACGACTCGGAAGGCGACCGGATCGCCGCCGCGATGGGCGAGGCCGACATCCTGTTCCTCAAGAATCACGGTGTGATGGTGGCGGGGGCGAGCATCGCGGAAGCATGGGACGACCTGTACTACCTGGAGCGCGCCGCAGAGGTGCAGCTCAAAGCGATGGGCTCCAATCAGGCACTCAAGCCCGTGCCGCATGATGTCGCGCAGCGCGCTTACGAGCAAATGCGTCTTGGCGACAAAGAAAGCGCTCGCGCGCACCTCGACAGCGGTATGCGGGAACTACGCAGGTACGGAATTGCGTTCGACAAGTAAGTCCTGCTCCACGAAACAGCAGCAGGTTGATCCGCCGCTCCGCAGTAGAATAAATGTCTCTCGTGCGCGTCGAATACAGAGCGCTATGAAAACCCGTACACGGTTCGCCACGGCGATACTGGCTGTGGCCGTCGTCATCGCGTTGCTCGTCGTCCCACTGCCTCGGCAGGTTGGGTTCGACACGCATATCGTGACGGTTGCGTCCATTCAGTGCCCTCCCAACGTCGTGTTCGACTTCGTCACGACCCCGGCTCACTGGCCGGACTGGCATCCGTCATCGCTCGCGGTCAGCGGCTCGGCCGACCATTCGCTCAATCCGGGCGAGCAGGTGACGGAGGACTTCCGTGTAGCGGGCAGGCGCGGCCGCGTCGTATGGACAGTCATTGCGCGGGAGCCTCCGGGCAAGTGGACGATAGAAGGGAAGATCGACGGCAAACCGGCAGGCACTGTCACCTATTCGCTGACATCGAGCGGAAGCGGAACCCGCTTCCAACGTGAATTCACGTATCGCGCGCCTTCGTTGTGGTTTGCGATTCTTAACTGGCTCGTGCTGCGCGCGCGGATTCAACTGGAGTCCGACACGGCGGTTTCGCAGCTAAAGCGCCTTCTGGAAGCAGCGCAGCATTAGCCGACTCGCTCGGCGGGTGTGGCGGCTTGCGGTTTCGCGGCCAGCGTCGATCGGCGGATACGCTAGGCAAGCAGTGTTTTAACCAGCGCGTTTGTCGAGGGCGCGTCGAACTTCTTCAACAACTTCCCACGAAAGACCTCCACGGTGCGAGGACTGATTCCCAACGCGATTCCGATCTCCTTCGCGGTCTGGTTCTGGATCAGCAGTGCCGCCACATCGCGCTCGCGCCTGGTCATTGAATTCTTGGCGTCCGCAATCAGCTTGTTGGCGGAACTTGCACCGCCCGACAGGCTCGTTGCGACACCCATCTCCGAGAAGAACCACAGCGCCTCGCGATACGGGTCGTCCCGGTGTTCACTGACACCCGTCACGTTGACCCAGAAAAGTTCGCCGTCGACACGCTGCATGGCGCGCGGCTCCGCGATGCGGCCGAACTTCTTCAGCGCCGGAATCACGCGTGCCCCGAACCGTTCGAACGCTACCTGATTGGGGTAAAGCATTCGGACTGACTGCCCTATCAGGGTCTCGCTCGTGGCGCGAAACATATCCATGAATTGCAGGTTGCAAGCGAATATCACACGTTGACGCGTGACCATTAGCGCGACCGGTACGTGCCTGAAAACCTGTTCATAGTCGATCGGACCAGACGCGGGCGCGGCAGCCGGCATGCCTTTCATACGACCTCCCACGGTAAGGGTGACTCCGTACGTAACCGATACGTATTGTTGTACGTATCTTGCACTCCTAGACTTCTACGTGCAATGACAATTAACCCGTTGAATTGGAGGAAAAAATGGACGACTACAAAAATCGCTCGTACGGAGCGGTCGAGATTGGTATGAAGGGTAAGGTCGGGATCGTCGTGGTGGACTATCAACTGGCTTTTACCGAGTCGAAATACCCGCTTGGTGGCGCGCCGCTCGTCATGCGCGGACTGGAAAATACGGCGCGTCTTCTGAAGGTGGCTCGCGCGCACGACGTGCCCATCGCGACATGTTTCACTGCTTACAAGACCGAGCGTGATATGCCGCACTGGAAAATCGCCGCTGTCCGCGATCAATTCAGGCTTGACCATCCGAGTTCCGAATTGGACCCGCGCATCTACGATAAGGAATACGACGTAGTGGTTTGCAAGTTCGGACCGTCGATTTTCTTCCAGACGCCGGTGGTGCCGTATTTCATCAGGGAAGGCGTTGAGACAGTCATCATCACGGGCTGCAATACGAGCGGATGTATTCGCGCATCCACGATCGACAGCTTCCAATGGGGCTTCCGCACCATCGTTCCGGAAGACTGTGTGGGCGATATCGAGGAGGGCCCGCACCGCGACAATCTGCGCGACGTCGGCCGACGATATGCGGACGTGTCGAGCGCCGACGAAGTGATTGCGTATATCAAACAGTCGACGAGATAACGCACGGCAAACAATGGCCGGTATCGGCTTGTGCAAGGACGGCACGCTTATCCGAGGCGTCCGTCCGTCAGCACACCGGACTGGCGAACTACTCGACTCAGCGCGTTCAACTCGACGGTCGCCTCTGCGGACCTGAAAGAACCCGTACGTCCCGCTCCGCTCCTTATCCGCATAGTGTCCAGCTCGGATGGTCGGCGCGCGCTCAATTTCCCATGGAGTTTCCCATGATTCACGCACGCACTCTCGACGGCACTCTCGTACCGGATGAAGTCGAGCACAGCATGAGAAGAATTGCCGTCGCGAGTGTCATTGGCACGACCGTCGAATGGTACGACCTGTTCGTCTTCGCGACTGCTTCGGCCCTCGTCTTCAACAAGGTGTTTTTCCCGGGTTTTGTGCCGTTGATCGGCACCTTGCTTGCGTTCGGCACGTTTGCCTCGGCGTATCTGGCGCGTATTGTCGGCGCGGCGCTGTTTGGCCATTTCGGCGACCGGTTGGGACGCAAGTCGATGCTGCTCGTGTCACTGGTGATCATGGGCATGGCCACGTTTTGCATCGGGCTCCTGCCCTCCTACGCGTCGATCGGCATCTGGGCGCCGCTTCTGCTGCTCACGCTGCGCATCGTGCAAGGCCTCGCGCTCGGCGGCGAATGGGGCGGCGCGGTGTTGATGGCAGTCGAACATGCGCCCGAAAACAAGCGCGGGCTTTACGGTTCGTGGGTACAAATCGGCGTGCCGGCAGGTACGTTGATCGCCAACCTCGTGTTTCTGCTGAGCAGTTCACTGCTGCCCAACGCCGCGCTGCTTGAATGGGGATGGCGTCTGCCTTTTCTCGTCAGCGTATTGCTGGTCGCAGTCGGCCTTTACGTTCGCTTGAACACGTCGGAAACGCCGTCGTTTCGTAAGATCAGAGACACTGACGCCCAGCTCAAGGTGCCGTTGGCCGAGTTGCTGGGCAAACACTGGAAACAGGTGCTGCTGGGTGGCATCGCCACCATGTCGACCGGCACGTCGTTCAACCTGATCGTTGCGTTTGGACTGACCTATGGCACGCAAACACTTGGCTTTTCACGCAATGCGATGCTATCCATTGCGCTCATCGCCTGCGCGCTTTGCATTATGCTGTTGCCCGCGTTTGGACGGCTTTCCGATGTGATTGGGCGCAAGCCAGTGATCGTCGGTGGAATCGTCGCCGAGGCATTGCTCGCATTTCCGCTCTTCTGGCTGCTCGACACGCGCGAGTTTTCCTTCGCGTTGCTCGGATATCTGCTAATGATGACCGCTTTCGCGGCCAACTATGGGCCGATCGCCACGTTTCTCGCGGAACTGTTCGGCGCTCAGATCCGGTATTCCGGCCTGTCAGTGAGCTACATGCTGTCCGGACTGTTGGGCAGCGCCGCGACGCCGATCGTTACGACAGCACTGCTGTCGGCAACCGGGAAAGGCTCGTCGGTTGCCTGGTTCATGGTCGGGTCGGCGGTCATTTCGGCTGCCGCACTGCTGCTGATTGCGGAAACGCGGAGAAGGGATGCACGTACGGCCACCTCGCTCAGCTTCTGATCCACGGTGCCGGCGCGTTTCTCACAGCCAGCGCGCCCTACATGCCCCAACGCAACGACGGCGTATGGACCGGGCTATCCCAGTGGCGCGTCATTTCGTCGTCCAGCACACACAATGTGATCGACGCGCCCGCCATCTCCAGCGAAGTCGTCAGCGCACCCACGTGGGCCCGGCCGATTTTCAGGTCGCGTTGCTGGAGCCATGCTCGTGTTGAATTGAATAGCAGGTAAAGTTCGCCAAGCGGTGTTCCACCCAGGCCGTTGACGAGTACCAGCAATTCAGCTCCGGCTTGGGGCTTGAGGTCATCGACGATCGCTTTGAGCAGCTCTCCCGCAATCGCATCGGCCCCCGCGAACCGCGCCCGGCGCCGGCCCGGCTCGCCATGAATGCCGACGCCGACTTCGATCTCGTCGTCGCCGATCTTGAACGTCAGGGTGCCGGCCGCCGGCACGGTGCAACTGGTGAAAGCGACGCCCATCGACGCCGTGCGCTTGTTGATCCGGTCGCCAAATGCCTTGCACTGTTCGAGGTCTGCGCCGCTTTCCGCCATACTGCCAACCAGCTTCTCCACTATCACCGCACCCGCGACCCCGCGCCGCCCAGTGGTATAACTGGAGTTCTCTACGGCCACATCGTCGTTGATCAGCACCATCGCGTTCGGAACCTCCGTCATCTCGGACGCCATTTCGAAATTCATCAGATCACCGGAATAATTTTTCACGATGAACAGTACGCCGGCCCCGGTATCGACGGCGGCGGCAGCAGCCATCATCTGGTCCGGTGTGGGTGACGTGAAGATCTGGCCCGGACAGGCGGCGTCGAGCATCCCGTAGCCGACAAAGCCCGAATGCAGTGGTTCATGCCCCGAGCCGCCTCCCGATATCAGCGCCACTTTGCCAGGCTTCAGTGTCTTGCGCCTCACGAACACAGGTTCGTTGTTGAGCACGACCAGGTCGCTATGCGCGGCGGCAAATCCCGCCAGGCTTTCGGCAAGGAAATCGTCCACGTGGTTGATGAATTTTTTCATGGTCTGGCCTCCATTCACGGTTGATTTCGCGCGAGGTGCGCGCACACCGCCGCAATCATGATCTGACTGGAACGCGCGCCGGGATCGATATGACCACGCGAGCGTTCGCCCAGAAACGATGCGCGCCCTTTGGTCGCGAGCATGTCGCGGGTGGCAAGCATGTTCTCTTCAGCCACCCGTGGCAACGTATCGAGCACCGTCTGCCGCATAGTGGGCGCCCCGGTTGCGGCCAGTTCGCTAAAACGCGCGGCGACCGGAATCAGCACGTCCATCATCGTCTTACTGCCGACTCCCGTCTTGCCCCGCTGCCCGACCGCCTCGACGCCGGCCGAATAGATACGCGCAAAACCCGCAACGTCCAGGGGATTGTTCGCGGCGGCTTTAGACATCCCGCTCAGCAAGGAAAAGAACAGCGGCCCGGATGATCCGCCGACCGTCGACAGCACCTTGCTCGCCGCCCGTTCCAGCGCGACCCCGAAGGTTTCCGCTTCGATGTCCGCGCGCATTGCAAGCAATGCCTCCATGCCGCGCAGCAGGTTGAAGATGTGATCGCCATCGCCGATCTGCTGGTCGAGTAAGGCTATTTCGTCCGAGTGTTCTTTCAGCGCTGCGTATGCGGCGTCGATACACTCCATGACCGTTTTGCCGTTCATGTCGGGATCCTCCTGCCGTCTGCACGGAAATATAAGAGGCTGCGAGCGGGCAACGACACCCGCACCGACTGCCCGGGGCTGAAGTTGCGTTCGGCCATGGTGGTCGCCGCTACCGAAGTTCCAGCGCGATCCAGAATCAGCAGATGACGCAACGGTGAGTATTCGAGCACCTTCAGGTCCAATGCGACGCGTGCCTGATTTGTGCCGGGTGCATCACGTGCGTCGCCATCGTGCAGCACCACGTCTTCAGGACGAATCGCCACGGTCGCGGTGCCGGCCGGTACGCCTGCTGAATCGAACAGCGTGGGCGGCAGCAGGTTGATCGGCGGCGAGCCGAGCCGCTGCGCCGCGCTCAATGAGGCCGGATTACCGTAGACGTCGCGCGGCGTGCCGAGTTGTACCAGTCGGCCGTGTTCAAGAATGCCGATGCGGTCGGCTAGCGTGGTGGCTTCCACCTGGTCATGCGTGACGTAGAGAATGGTCGCGCCAATCGTACGATGGAGCCGCTTCAGCTCGATGCGCAATTCCTCGCGCAGTTTTGCATCGAGCGATGACAGCGGTTCGTCCATCAGAAACACTTTCGGCTCGCGCACGAGCGCCCGCCCGATCGCAACGCGCTGCATCTCGCCGCCCGACAAA
The DNA here is from genome assembly GCF_046028015.1 of Paraburkholderia sp. RL17-383-BIF-A. Lineage (NCBI taxonomy): Bacteria > Pseudomonadati > Pseudomonadota > Betaproteobacteria > Burkholderiales > Burkholderiaceae > Paraburkholderia > Paraburkholderia sp. RL17-383-BIF-A. Next base: position 38,848 of record NZ_JARESR010000011.1, read on the forward strand.
TGCGTCGCCATGTTGTCGAGCTTCGCTTCCATATGCAGCATCTTAGCAACCGCCTGCACGCGCGCGCGGACCTGTTCCTCGCTGCTGCGACGACGTGGCGAACGCAACGGAAACGCCAGATTGCCGAACACGGTCAGATGCGGATACAACGAGTATTGCTGAAAGATAAACGCGACATCGCGATCGGATGGATGTACGCCGGTGGCGACCGCGCCGTCGATCAGCACGTCGCCGGTATCGGGACGTTCCAGTCCCGCGATCAGGCGCAGCGTTGTGGTTTTGCCCGCGCCGCTCGGTCCGAGCAGCACGACGAATTCGCCGTCTTTCACGTCGATCGACAGGTCGTCCACCGCAACGATGTCGCCGAAGCGCTTCGATACATTGCGTAGCTGGATTTCAGCCATGGCCCTCTCCGCTGGCAGAAAGCGTGGCAGCAGCGCCCGGCAGCAGGCGCTCAGTAGCGGCGTCATACAGCAGCGTGCGTTCTTTCCGAAATGACAGACCGATGGTCGTGCCCGCGGCAACACCATCGTCTTTGCTTGCCCGCACACGCACGACGCCCAACGCAGTTTCAACCACCAATATCTGGTGCGAACCGAGATACTCGTCGGCGATCACCTGACCGCGCAGCGGACCGCGCTCGTCGATCATGATGTGCTCCGGTCTGATTCCCAGCAACACGCGCGCGGCCGCTGCATCGCAACGTGGTACGGAGACCGCTGCGCCATGCAGACTCACCTGCTCCTGTCCCGCGATAACCGCTCCGTCGACCGGCAAGAAATTCATGGGTGGACTGCCGATGAAGTTGCCGACGAACACAGTGGCGGGAAAATGATAGATCTCGTGAGGCGAGCCCGCCTGCAACACCTCACCCTGATTCATCACCACAATATCGTCCGCCATAGCCATCGCCTCACTCTGATCGTGTGTGACATACACCGTGGTGGCGGTGAGCGCGTTGTGCAGTTTGCGCAACTCCAGGCACATCAGTTCACGAAAGTCCGCGTCGAGCGTGCCGAGCGGTTCGTCCATCAGGAATGCTTTCGGTTGCCGCACGATCGCGCGGCCGAGCGCCACGCGTTGCCGGTCGCCACCGGACAAGCCGCCCGTCTTGCGATCGAGAATGCTCTCGATGCGCAGCATATGCGCCGCTGCATCGACGCGGGCGGCAATCTCGCTGCGCGACACGTGTTCGTTCTTTAGCGGAAACGCGATGTTGTTGCGCACTGTCATATGCGGATACAACGCGAACATCTGGAACACGAAGGCAATATCGCGTTGACGCGCGCGCAACGCGGTCACGTCCTCACCATCGATCAGGATCTGCCCGGAAGTCGGCAACTCCAGACCCGCAATCATCCGCAGCGTGGTGGTCTTGCCGCAGCCTGATGGTCCGAGCAGCACGACGAAGCGTCCCGCGCCGATGATCAGGCTGGTGTCGCGCACCGCGACAAAATCGTCGAAGCGCTTGTGGAGATGAGCGAGAACGATCGTGGACATGATTCAGTCAGGAAAATGGCTGGTAACGACGAACGCGAGCGCACCCACCAGGATGACCGGAAACGACCAGGTGAAAAGAGCCAACGAAAACGGCTGCACGAGCATTGCGATGCCTAAGCCAATCAGTAGTGTCGACGCCCCCTCGCTGTTCCTGCGACGTAACAGCCAACGGTGCGGTGGAATGACTTCGCGTTTCATTTGCGCACGGCTCCGAAGGTGATGCCCCGCAACAGATGCTTGCGCAGCAGAACGGTGAAGAAAAGGATCGGCAGCACGAACAATGTGGTTGCAGCGGCAACAGCCGGCCAGTCCTGACCGCCCTCTCCGATAATGAATGGAATGAACGGCGGCATGGTCTGCGCATCGCCGCTTGTCAGCAGCGAAGCAAATGCGTATTCGTTCCATGCAAAGATCAGGCAGAAGATCGCCGTAGCGGCAATGCCCGTCATCGCTTGCGGTAGCACCACCTTCACGAAGGCCTGCAAACGCGTGTAGCCGTCCACCAGCGCAGCCTCCTCATACTCGCGCGGAATCTCGTCCATGAAACCTTTGAGCAGCCACACCGCCAGCGAGACGTTCACCGCCGTGTACAGCACAATCATGCCGACATAGCTGTCGCTCAAGCCCAGCGCGCGATACATCAGGTAGATCGGAATGGCGACTGCAATGGGCGGCATCATCCGTGTCGAGAGAATGAAGAACAGCAAATCGTCGGAGAGCGGCACCTTGAAGCGCGAAAACGCGTAGGCCGCCAGCGTGCCGAGAAATACCGCAAGAAACGTCGAACCGAATCCAATCACAAGCGAATTCACGAAGCGCGGCAAAACCTTCGAAGGTCCGGCGATCACCATGTTGCGCTTGCGCACCTCACGCTCATACCAGGTCTGCGCAGGCGGCAGGCTTGCAATGAACTCAGGTGTCTGCCGCGAGCGGATCGTGAACAGGTTCACATAGCCTTCCATGGAAGGCTGAAACAGTACGACGGGCGGATACGCTATCGCATCTTCCTGCGTCTTGAAGCTCGTCAGGAAAATCCAGACCATCGGCAACGAGGCAGCCAGCGCGTACGTGATAACGACCGCAGCCGCGAAGCGCTTGGCGCGCGGAGATGACGCCACCACGGAATGTTGTGTCGTAGTCGGTCTCATCGCTGTTTGATCCGGTTAAGTGCCTTCACGTAAATATTCGCCGCACCGAATACCGTCACGAACAGGATGATGGCGAGCGCCGACGAGTAACCCGTCTGCCACTTTTCGAACGCGGCACGCTTGAGCGTGATCGATACCGTTTCGGTCACAGAGCCTGGACCGCCGGATGTCAGCAGGTTCACCATATCGAACATCTTGAAGTTTTCAATGCCGCGAAACAGCACCGCCAGCATCAGGAACGGCATGGTCATGGGCAACGTGATCGACCAGAACTGTCGCCACGGCGTTGCGCGATCCACTTCCGCCGCTTCGTAGATATAGTCGGGAATTGAGCGCAGGCCCGCCAGGCAGATGAGCATGACGTAAGGTGTCCACATCCACGTATCGACCATCACAATGGTCCACGGTGCGAGCGATACGTCACCGATCATCTGGAACGATCCCGGCGCGATGCCGGTGAAGAAGCTGACGATATCGTTGAAAAGCCCTGTCTGCGGTTGCAGCAGGAACGTCCAGAAGTTGCCCACAACAGCGGGCGATAGCATCATCGGCAGCAGGATTAGCGTGGTCCAGAAGCTATGTCCGCGGAACTGCCGGTTGATCAGCAGGGCAAGACCGAAACCCAGCAATACCTCCAGCCCGACCGACCAGAACACGAAACGCGCGGTCACCTGCATCGCATACCAGATATCTTCGTCGTTCAGGATGTCGATGTAATTTCCGATCCCGACAAAACGCGCCGGTACGCTCGGCATGTTCGACTTGAAGTTGGTGAATGACAGTCGAAGCGCCCAGAGCAAAGGGAAGATATTGATCGCAAGCAGCAGCAGAACGGTCGGAAGAATGAAGATCCACGCGATCGCCCGATCCGACAGCCCGCTCAGCCGTTTCGAAATGCGCATTGGCGCACCCGCTTCGAGACGCGTGGAAGAAAAAGGCTTGTCTGCGAACATGCCTGACTCCTTTAAGCGGACCGGAGACAGGCTGCTCAGCCCTCACCGGTCCAGTCAAGTCCAGCTAAACGCTATTACTTTCCCTCTTCCTTAAAGACCTTGTTCCAGTCTTTCACCAGCAGATCCAACGCCTCTTTAGCTGTGCCCTTGTCGGCCACGACGTAGTCGTGCACGCGTTTTTGCATGTCGAGCAACAGTTCGGCATAAGCGGGCTCCGCCCAGAAGTCTTTGACGATCGCCATTGACTTCAGGAACGCGGGTGCGAATGGCGCGCTCTTCGGAAAGTCCGGCGCATCGACCACCGATTTAGCCGCCGAATAGCCGCCGAGTTGCCACCATTTCTTCTGTACGTCCGGTTGCGCAAACCACTTGATGTATTCGAGCGCGTCTTCCTTATGGTCCGAGTACGAGACGACTGAGATGCCCTGCCCGCCCAGTTGCGTGTATTGCTTCACCTCACGTGGATTCACGAAGAAGCCGATCTTGTCGCCGCCGACGTTCGGGTCTTTGTAAAGCCCTGGAAAGAACGCGAACCAGTTCATCTGCATCGCCACCTGGCCTGATTTGAATGCGTCGAGTCCTTCCTGCATGTAGGCGTTGGTCATGCCCGGAGCCGTGCAACACTTATAGAGCGCCTTGTAGTATTCGAGCCCTTTCACCGCGCCCGGCGAGTTCACGAAACCGTCGAGGTGATAGGGCTTCTTCGGATCCTGATACTCAAAGCCGAAGTTGTACAAGGCGTTGGTCACGCCCATCGTGATCCCCTCGGATCCACGCTCCGTGAAGATATACACGCCGTAGACCGTCTTGCCGTCGATCTTGCGCCCCTGAAAGAACTCCGCGGTCTGTTTGAGTTCATCAAGCGTCGTGGGCGGCGCGAGTTCACGGTTGTATTTCTGCTTGAATTCCGCGCGCAGCTCCGGGCGCGCGAACCAGTCTTTACGGTAGGTCCATCCGACCGCGTCAGCCATCGCAGGTAAAGCCCAGTAGTTCGGCGTATTCTTTGGCCACTCGGAATATCCCACCACCGTGGCCGGCACGAAGTCGTCCATCGAAATCTTGTTCTTGGTGAAGAAGTCGTTGAGCTTCACGTAATGCCCATTGACCGCCGCGCCGCCAATCCACTGACTGTCCCCAATGATCAGATCGCACAGCTTGCCGTGCGAATTGAGTTCATTAATGAAGCGGTCGGCATAGCTGGTCCACGGCACGAACTCGAACTTCATCTTGATGCCGGTCTTGGCCGTGAAATCTTTCGACAATTCGACCAGTGCATTGGCGGGATCCCAGGCCGCCCAGCAGAGTGTCAATTGCTTGCCCTGTGCGTGCGCGCCCGTTGCAATGCCGAGCCCCAGCGATATGAGGGTTGCCGCCACTACCCTCGCTGACGTTAGACGTAACATGTCTCTTCTCCTTGTCTTTCTCGGGTCTCCAACCTGATGACATTCAGCGCCCATGCGCCGGGCGCCGTATTTCGGCTCTGGCGGATCAGAAGTCGGTCCGCGTGTCGCGAGCGTCAGGCATGCGCATTCTCACGAAGATAAATCCGGGTTTCCGGCGTGGGGATGGCAAGCGCTCCCCGAACGTCGTTTAGAAAGTTGATGGCGGCGAGCCCCGCCCAATGAACGATGCCGCGGACGTCCTGATCCAGGATCACGTCGATCGCGCGTTCGGATAGTTGAGTGCGAGTTTCCGCGGTGCATTCGTGGCCGATCAGGACCAGGCGGGCCTTGTCGCCGGACTCCTGCAACGCCGCTGCGATGCCGGAGATGCCGCCGCCGGTCACGTAGACGCCGACGAGATCAGCATGGCGCGCGCGCAAACCCTGCACGGCAAGACCGGCACCGTCGTCGTCTTCCGCGAAATCCGGCTCGGCAACCCAGCGCAGGTTGCGGAAATCCTCTTCCAGCACCTGCGAGAATCCGGTGCGCCGCTCCACCTGATCATGCAGGCGGGACGATCCCGACAGCACGGCGACCGTGCCGAGCCGCGTGCCCAGAAAGCGGCCCATCAGCAGTCCTGCGGTGCGACCGGCAATCCGGTTGTCGACACCGACATACGCGGCGCGGCGGCTTGCAGGTAAATCGGAGAACACCGTGACGACCGGCACGTCGGCCTCGCTCATCTCTTCGATGAAACGCTCCACCCACGGATAGTCGAGCGGTGCGAGAACCAGTGCGTCGTAGTCGACCACCTGGGCGGCGAATGCAGCGGTGTCGCGCTGGGTGGAGAAGTCACAGCGATAGAACGAAGGGGTGATTCGATGTTCGCGAAAGAAACTGGCGGACAGCGCAATGTTGCGTTCGACGTGATCCAGAAAGCGCGAGTTGACTTGTGGCAGTGCGAACGCAACGCGGAATGAACCGACTTTTGCTGGACGGCCGCGGCTTGCCCGCTCGTCGCGTAGATTGGCGAGCGCCAGATGGACACGCTCGGCGGTTTCCGGTCGCACGGCATGATCGTCGCGTAAGACGCGATCGACCGTGGCGACGCTTACGCCGGCACGACGCGCAATCATCGTACGAGTAGCCGGCATGGGTCTCCTCCGGTGCCGAGCGTAGAACGGTTTTGTTTACCGAAGGTAGTTTTTCCTCGAAAAAATGCAAGCTTTTTCTCCAAGAAAAAAGCGTCATTGTTTTGCTGTGCGTAGTTATGCTTCGCATTGGGGGTTCCCAATGCGCAGCGGCAAGGGCGGCGATCCCGAGGATAAAATCCGGTAGCGGACACCTGCCCGCCTATGTGACGGTTGAACGGTGGTGTGAAAGAGAGGTTTGAAGTCATCGCTTACTGCGTCGCAAGCGGTGACTACGAGGAAATTGAGGGGGAAGTTGGGGTGCACAAATTTCACATCATATTAAAGTTAGGACGACATCCGAACATGCGAGAGGAGAATCATGAATAAAGTATTCGTCAACATTGGACTCAGCCTAGACGGCTACATGGCACCGGAAGGAATGACCATGGAGAATTGGGACAATCCTGAGTACAGGAACTGGGGTGCCAAGTGGGGCGCGCTGATGGCCTGGATCTTCAATCAACAGTACTTCCGCGAGAACCTCAAGCTTGGACCGGGGGGAGAGACCGGCCCGGTCAATGACCTGCTTCGCAGCACTACGGAGCGCATTGGCGCCAACATTATGGGCAAGCGAATGTTCGACCAGGGCGAGCGCGCCTGGCCGGAAGAAGCTCCGTTTCACACACCGGTTTACGTTCTGACCCATGAAAAACGCGAAGCCTGGGTGCGCCCGGGTGGGACGACCTTCTACTTCATCAATGACGGGCCGGAGCGTGCCCTTGAGCTCGCTCGGGAATCCGCAGGCAGTCGGGATATTCGTATTGCGGGCGGAGCCGATGTGATCCAGCAGTACCTGACCATGGGCGTCATTGAAGAGCTCGAAATCGCTTTGTCGCCCGTGTTGTTCGGCGGTGGGCGGCGTCTCTTCGAGAACCTGCGCGAGCCCGGGCCGCAGTTTCGCATTGACAAGGTTCTTGATGGTCCTGCTGCCACACACTTGCGCTATGTGCGTCTGTGAGGACGGGCTGATACCCGGTGCAGCGGACGGCGCGCTGCTGCAATGTTTCAGGATATAACGCAGCGACGCGCTGGGTCGAGCCTTCGCATTAGCCCTGGTCGCCGCCACCGACAGGCAGTACCGTACCCGTGATATACGACGCTTCATCTGAAGCCAGGAACAGAATCGCACTCACCTGCTCGTCGATTGTTCCGTAGCGATGCATCAGGCTGGACGCTATCGTCTGGTCGACGATACCTTGATACCACCCGGCCTCCCGGTCGCTTTGCCTTTCGGCATTGCGTGGTACTTTGCGCGGAGGCGCTTCAGTGCCACCGGTAGCGACAGCGTTCACGCGAATACGATCCTGCGCATGCTCGAATGCGAGACTCGCGGTCAATGCATTGACGCCCCCCTTGGATGCTGCATATGGCACACGATAAATGCTGCGCGTCGCGATCGACGATACATTGACGATGGCACCGCCCTGCTGCGCGATCATGGCTGGCAAGACGGCACGACAGCACCACAGCGTCGGAAAGAGCGAACGTCGAACTTCCGCCTCTATCTGTGCTTCCTCGTAGTGCTCGTACGGTTTGGCCCAGATGGTGCCTCCAACGTTGTTCACCAGAACGTCGATGCGCGCGTGGGTATCAAGCGCTGCCTGCATCAACAGGCTTGCACCAGCGTAGGTTTCGAGGTCGGCAATGACAGTCAGGCACCGTGCACCCCGCGCGGTGATTTCCGCGGCGGTGTCGTGCACCAGCTCCGAACGGTCGCACAGCACGACCGCAGCACCTTCTTCCGCGGCACCAAGGGCGACGCCGCGCCCGATACCCTGGGCCGCTCCGGTCACAACGACCACTTTGTTCTGAAATCGATGGTTCCTGGTCATGCCTGTCATGGTTGTCATGCAACGTCGTTTGTCGAGAACTTCTCGTAGTGGAAGCGTGCGTGAGTCACACCGATATCGCGCAGGCTATTTCCTCGGGCCGCTTCGGTAGCCCACGCGATCGGGAGGTGGATCAATGCGCTACGAGAATATCGCTGTCGGTCACGCGCGCGGTCGTGCGAATCGCGATGACGCCAAGCATCGCTGCCGCAAGAGGTACGGCCAACGCCAGATAGAATCCGCCCGGGCCTCCGTGGGCAAGGACCGTACCGCCCACAGCGGAACCCGCGATCGCACCGACCCGCCCCATTCCGATTGCCCACCCGGTCGCCGTTGCACGCAGTGTCGTTGGATAGGCGCCCACCACCAGATAATTCAGCGCGATCTGCTGACCGCCGATACCAAGCCCTGCCGCGCCCGCAAGCGCAAAGACCAGGCCCCACGCAGTCCCGGCATAAGCAAGCCCGACGGAAATCGCAATGCCGAGTCCTAGCAGCGCCATCAGCAAACGGCGAGTGCTTACTCTGGGAAGCAGCATCGAGAGGGGAATGGCGCAGACGATGAATACGGCATTCACGATTACCGTACCCATCGGCGCTTGCGAAACTGGCAGGCCCGCGGCTTTCAGCACGGTAGGCAGCCACGACAGGAACATGAACCACGCAACCCAGTTGCACAGATAGACGGCCCAGATAGCAACCGTGTTGCGCGCATTGCCATTGCTGAACAGCGCGGTAACGCTGGCGCGTGCAGTCGTCTTCGGGGCCTGGAATGTCGCGTCGGCCGGCAACGCAACGCTCACGATGCGACGCAATGTGTTGCGCACACGCTGCGCACTGTCGTTGCCTGACCGACTGACCAGATATTGCAGAGACTCCGGCAACGCAAAATACAGCACGACGAGGAGCAGCAGTGGCGCGCCTCCGCCGACGACGAACACACCCTGCCATCCGATCACGGGCATCAAGCGCGCAGCCAGCAGCCCTCCCAGCATCGCTCCGGCTGGCAGGCCCAGCAGAACACCTGTCATGATCGAGCCTCTGTGGCGCGCCGAGCCGTACTCTGCGGCAAGGGCGAGCAGAACCGGTGTACAGCCGCCCATGCCGAGGCCGGCGATAAATCGCAAAGCCAGAATCTGCACGGTGCTACTCGCGAACGCGGTGAGCAGCGACGCAACGCTGAATACAGCGACGCCAACGAGCAGCGCCGGACGGCGGCCGATCCTGTCGCCGATCAGACCCAATGTCATCGCGCCAATCGTCATGCCGAGCGTCCCGGCGATCAGGATGGGCGCAAGATCGCCCGGACGCAAACCGAACGTCGCGACAATCGCCGGGCCCGTAAAGGCGATGGCTTGCGTATCGAAACCGTCGAACACTGCGGTTGCAAAGCAAAGAAGGAAGATGCCCCACTGATAGAGCCGAAGCGGCTCGCGATCAATGAGCGATGCGATGTCGAGAGGCTTGTTCAAGATGTCTCCGTGCGTGCGCGACAGCGTCGCTTTTGTTTTATATCGGTCGGTAACGGGACTCAGGTTATGCGAACCGGCACTAATCCGCCAATACCGATTGGGACTGCCTCCATACCGTCAGCGCATGAAGGTGCTGGCGATCCAGCAGCCTGATGAGCAGGATGCATCCCGTTCGTGTGCCCCGCACGTTGCCCGCCATCCTGAGTCAGGAGGCGGTGCGGCGGCTCATCGCAGCAGTCGGGAAGCTGAAGCAGCAGACCGCACTGCAGCTCGCCTATGGCGCCGGATTGCGCGCGAGCGATGAGTTGGCGCTGAAGGCAGCGACACCGACAGCCAGCAGATGACCCTGCGCCTCGAACAGAGCAATTGCCGCAAGGACCGCTCCTCCGTATCCCACGGGAATTTATAATTCAGCCATGACCTTCGATACTTCAGACCGTGGCATCGCAACGTCCCGGCTAACATTGGTGCCCCCGAGAGATGAGTTCGGTGGCATCTTGCGCGACTTTTATCTCGACAATCGTTCGCATCTTCAACCTTGGGAGCCCCTTAGGTCCGATAGCTTTTTCGACTTGAGCGAGATTCATCGCAGGCTTCAGTCGATGGAGGCGAACTCTGCTTCAGGAAATGCGTTGCACCTGTTTCTATTCCTGGACGAAACAGGCGAATTGGTTGGCGAATGCAACTTTACAAACATCGCACGAGGCCCGTTCCAGGCGTGTCACCTCGGCTTCTCTCTCGGCAGGCGATTTGAAGGAAAGGGGCTGATGTACGAGGCCTTAGCGGCAGCGATTCCATACGTTTTCGCCAATCTCGGGTTACATCGCGTAATGGCGAATTACCGTCCGGAGAATGTGCGCAGCGGCCGGTTACTCCAACGCCTGGGTTTTGAGCGCGAAGGCTTGGCTCGATCGTATTTGAAAATCAACGGAGTTTGGACGGACCATGTTCTTACGTCCGTTATCAATGAAGTAGCGGAGAACTAGCCTGTGAATCGTCGCGGACGAGAGCGCTTGCACAGGCCGCGGCAGAGTTGATTGGCGCATCAACCAGAGAGTGAGAGTGAGATGGCCGATTGCCACATCAGCCGCCACACCCATGTGCGCTCCCACAGGCATACGAGACTCATCAGTTCGCGAGCGCTAGTCCACCAATGCGGAAGTAACGCTCCAGCGACTCTATCCGGTCACTTGCGACGATCGCTCCGACATAACCGTCCGGGCGCACAAGCACCCAATCTCCGGACTGCGGCGCGTACGCATCACGGAAATGACCTCCGTCGTCGATGACATCACCGCGAGCACCAAAGGTATGAATGCGCAGGCCAGCTCGCGGCGCCACCTTATCGCGTTCGACGTCATAGCCTAGCAGTGTCCAGTGAATGCCCCTAAACAACTCGAAGACACGCGTTGAATGGCCGGTTGCACGACGAATGGGCGCATCGGGCGCGCGGTCGCCTGCCAGCAGACCGGCAGAGCGTTCAGGACACTCCATCGCCAGCGAGGACTCGGGGTAGCCGATGTCGAGTTGCTGAACTTCGCGGCCGCGCCGAAGCTCTCCCCGCTTCATCTCGTCGAGAAGCCTGGTCGAAAGACCAAGCATGTCGCCCGCGATTGGCCGGCGTTCTTCCTCGTAGCTATCGAGCAGCTCATCGGAAGCGCCGGCACTCACCGCTGCCAATTTCCAGCCGAGATTGTAGGCATCCTGGACGCTGGTATTGAGCCCTTGGCCGCCCGTCGGCGGATGAATGTGCGCAGCATCCCCGACGAGAAACACGCGACCGTCCCGGTAGCGATCGGCGAGACGCGCGTTCATGGTATAGGCAGACGCCCAGGATACCGAGTGGACGCGCATATCGTCGCGGCCAGTGCGTTCGGCCACCATGGCAGCAAGGCCTGCGGCGGTGAGGTCGACATCGCCTTCCAGCGCAACGGGCGCCTGCACCTGGAACAGATCCGTTCCCGCGAGCGGGCATAGCGATAGCTGCCGCTCCATCGAACCCTCGTTGAATCGATGCCAGGCGTCGCGCTCCAGCCCCGTCAGGAAGACGTCGGCCACGACGGCACGCACGCCAAGTGTCTTGCCTGGAAAACCGATGCCGAGTGCCGCGCGCACAAAGCTGCGGCCACCGTCGGCGCCGACCAGATAGCGCGCATGAACGGTCTGGTCGCCAGCCTGAGCGGCAATACGCGCCGTCACACAGTCCTGGTCCTGTTCGACGCCGACCAGTTCGCAACCATACTCGACCCGATGACCCAGTTCAGCGAGTCGCTCGCGCATGACCGATTCAGTCAGGAACTGAGGAACGAGCAACGGCAGGCGATAAGGTTCGGCGGGCGTCGGGGATGCATGCTCGACGACGTCCGATTCGACGTAGCTGCCGTCGTCACGATATTCGCGCTGCGGCGGATACACGCCCCCTGCCACGACCACGCGATCGATGATGTCGAGATCCTCGAAAATTTCCTGCGTTCGCAGCTGTATGCCTTTGCCCCGCGAGCCCCGGAACGGTTCGTCCATCTTGTCGAGCAAACGGAACGACACGTTTCGTCGCGCCAGCTCGATAGCGAGAGTCAGACCGGCGGCGCCCGCCCCGCAGATCAACAAGTCTACAGCCGGATTTCTCGTCATCACCCGCTCCATTATGTGTAATATGCACGCAATAGGAGGAATGGTATGTCGCCAAGAAGAAATGTGCAAGATACACATATATCCGAGCGTATCCGGGAGTTGCATCTGGCATTGATCAGCATCGTCAGCGTGATGAACCGCCCCGAACTGGACGAGAGAATGGTCCGGGAGGCAGGCATTTCGCTCGATCGTGCGTTGTTTCCGTTGCTCGTCATAGTCGAGCGGCTAGGCCCCATTGGCGTGGTCGATCTCGCCGGACGGGTCGGGCGCGATCACACCACGGTCAGCCGTCAGGTGGGGAAACTCGAGAGCCACGGGCTGGTCGAGCGGCGAGCCGGTATCGAGGACGGTCGCGTTCGGCAAGTCGTCGTCACGCCCAAAGGGAAGGCGATGACCAACGCGGTGGATGCAGCACGCGATCGGCTGGGCCGCGCGTTGTTTGCCAGGTGGGAGGAGGCGGAAATCGACGAACTCGTCCGGCTGATGCGGAGGTTTGCAGAGGATATCGAAACCCAGGCGTCCGGAGCCGGGACGTAAAACGGAAACAGATTCCATCCCGGCATTCACTTCACGGAAGTCGTTTCGATTCAGGTCCCGGCGGCGGCGAAGGTCGACCGCCGCCGCGAAACGACCTCGCTCAGCAACCCGTGCGCGGCGTGACTCATTCGTCCAGACACGCCCGCAACATTCGTGCGAGACGGTCCGCTTCACGCGCATCGACAATGTTTGCGAAGCCCATCACGAGGCCGCGGGGCGTACGTTGCGCGCGGGCGTTCGCGTACCAGATCGACAGCGGCAGCACCGCGAGCCCCGCATCGCGGGCGCGCGAGGCCACGGCAACGTCGTCGACCGGGCCGTCGGGACCGTGGGCGAATTGCGCCGTGAACTGGATTCCGCCTGGTGGCAAGTCAACGATCAGCCGCTCTCCAAAGGCCTGCTCCAGCGCATGCATGATCAGCATGCGCCGCTCGCTGTACAGCGCACGCATCCGCTTCAGATGCCGCGCAAAATGCCCCTGCTCCATGAAGTCCGCCGCCGTCGCCTGAAATAGCGGCGGCGACCCGGCGTTCATGCTGCGTGCCACCCGCCCGACCCGCTCGACGGCCCGCTCCGGCACCACCGCATACGCGAGCCGCAAACCGGGAAACATGACCTTGCTGAACGTGCCGCAATAAACCACGCGATCACGCCGGTCGAGGCTCTTCAAAGCTGGTAATGGGCGGCCCAGATAGCGGAACTCGCTGTCGTAGTCGTCCTCGATGATCCAGCTCGACATTTTCTCCGCCCAGTCGAGCAGCGCGATGCGTCTTGTGAGTGACAGCGTGTGACCAAGCGGGTTCTGATGCGACGGCGTAACCAGTGCGAAGCGCGCGTGCGCATCCAGACCTATGCCGCGTTCGACATCGATCCCTTCGCGGTCCACCGGCACCGGCACGAGTTGCACGCCCGTCTCGGCCAGAAAACCGCGTGCGAGCAGATAGCCGGGGTCCTCGAACCACATGCGATCGGTTGGGCGGGCGAGGCTGCGCAACACGAGTTCGAGCGTCGCACGGTAACCGCCGGTCACGAACACCTGTTCCGGCAGGCAGGTCACGCCGCGCGACAGCCCGAGATAGGTGGCGATATGTTCGCGCAGCGGCCGGTAACCCGCCGGATCCGGGTACGCGAACATCGCCCGTTCGCCGCTACGCGCGCGACGCGAAAGGAGCCGGTTCCATACCTTGCCCGGAAACGCGTCGAGCGCGGGCAGTCCGGGTTGCAACGGCCTTGGCTCTCCGCTCATCGCAGCGGCAATCGCCGGCTGACGAGGCGCCGGCCGACCATCAAGCGCTTCGGCGGGAGTTTGCGGCGCGCCCGTTGCTTCGGCACTCCGCTTGCCGTACGCATCCGGAACACCTTGCGCCTGAGGCGGGCGCGTCACCGACGCCGGCAGCGACGGCGATACGAAGGTGCCCGCCGCGCCACGCATCTGCAGGTAGCCTTCATCGACAAGGATGGTGTAGGCCAGCTCGACCGTGCCGCGCGCCGTGTTCAGTTGCGTGGCGAGGCCGCGCAGCGCCGGCACGCGATCGCCGGGACGCAGATGCCCTGCGGCAATCGCAGTCCTGAAACGCTCGCAAATCTGCAGATAGATCGGCAACTGCTGCTTCCGATCGATTTCTATGGTCAAGCCGGGAGTCGGCGCGGTCATGACAGTTTTTGTCGGACAAGGGGTGAGGGAACAACATGGACTAGTCAGATCGACACTTCTTGGCACTTCTCGATAAAGCATGATTTTTCCACAATAGCCTCACGCGATGCGACTGCGGTGAACACTTTCACTCGATACGCCACCCGCCAGGCGACCCGCGCGTCCATTTACTTTGATCTGGAGAATTTGCCATGAAAATCGTCGTAATCGGTGGGTCGGGCCTGATCGGATCCCGTCTCGTCACGCTGCTTAGCGAGGCGGGCCATGAGGCAATCGCCGCGTCGCCGCGTACCGGCGTGAACAGCGTGACGGGCGACGGCCTGAGCGACGTTCTCGCGGGCGCGGCTGTCGTCGTGGATGTGACGAACGCGCCCTCATGGGAGCCGCAGGCGGTGCTCGACTTCTTCCGCACCTCGGCGCGCAACCTCGGCAAGGCTGAAGTGGCCGCAGGCGTGCGCCATCACGTCGCCCTATCAATTGTCGGCTGCGACCGCACACCGGAGAACGCGTATTTCACTGCCAAGGTCGCGCAGGAAGAGGTGATCGAAGCAGCGGGTGTGCCGTACACGATCGTGCGCGCCACCCAGTTCATGGAGTTCATCGGCGGAATCGCGGATTACGGCACGGTCAGCGGCACGGTGCGCATCGGCGACGGACTGTTTCAACCGATCGCCGCGGACGATGTCGCGGCAAACCTCGCGCAGGCCGCGCTCGCCGCGCCGCTGAACGGCACCGTCGATATCGCCGGCCCGGATCGCGCGCCCTTCGCGGAGATCGTCGCGCGTTACCTGAAATCGGCAGGCGACACGCGCCCGGTGGTGATGGATCCCGATGCGAAGTACTACGGCGGTCGTGTCGAGGAGCAGTCGCTCGTGCCGCTCGGCGACGCGCGGATCGGCCGCATCAGTCTCGATCAGTGGCTGACGCAGGCTAAGAAGGGGTGAATGCCCGCGGTTTTTTAAAAAGCTGCATCAACGTGTCTACGTTTGCCTTGATCGGAGCCGTCGGCCCGATCCGCGTTGAAGCCGAACAAAATTTTCTGGGTCAAGCATGAGCACGTCACACAAAGTTGTCGTCGTTACCGGCGCATCGCAAGGAATAGGCGCCGAAGTCGTCAAGGCGTTTCGCAAGCTCGACTATCGCATTGTCGCGACTTCACGTTCGATCAAGCCATCGGAAGATCCGAACATCCTGACGGTTGCGGGTGATATCGGCGATCCGGCAACCGCCCAACGGATCATTTCCGAAGGCGTCGCGAAGTTCGGACGGATCGACACGCTGGTGAACAACGCCGGCATATACATCGGCAAACCCTTCACCGACCATACGGCAGAAGACTACGCCGCTGTGGTGAACGTGAATATGGCGGGCTTTTTTTACATCACGCAACTCGCCATCGCCGAAATGGAAAAGCATTCGAGCGGCCATGTGGTCAGCGTGACCTCCAGTACCGTCGACGCTGCGATCAGCGGCGTGCACTCGGTACTGGCAGCGCTGACGAAAGGTGGCCTGAACGCCGCCACGAAGTCGCTGGCGATTGAGTACGCGAGGAAAGGCATTCGCGTGAATGCCGTGGCGCCGGGGATCATCAAGACGCCTATGCACCCGCCGGAAACCCACGAAACGCTGGATGCTTTCCATCCGCTCGGGCGCATGGGCGAGATGAGCGATATTGCCGACGCGATTCTGTTTCTTGATTCCGCACCGTTTATCACGGGAGAAATCCTGCACGTCGACGGCGGCCAGAGCGCCGGTCGCTAATAACCTCGGGCATCGCAAGGCGGTGCTCGGTTTTTTTCCCACTCGGCTGAGATGCACACGCACTGTGAAATGCTGCGGAAGCGAGGATTGTTGCCGACAAGGCAACGCGACGAGTTCCTCTAGCTATCTACCGGAATGCAAGCGTTGAACCTACGATAACTTCCGAACGACATAGTAGTCCCCTACCCACCCTTCGACTGTGTCGAGCGTCGGTGGACCCGTTTCGAAACACGCCAGGTTCTGGTCGCCATTACCTGGTTGTTTCCCTGAGCATTTGCCACATGAGTTTGCCGGCAGAAGCCATGGTGGGAGCCAGGGTGGATTGGTCACGCATCTGAACCGAACCAGCATGGCTTCGCGACAGCCTGTGTTGGAATACGAGGGGTATTATCGTGTTTCATCTGAAATCCAAACGAGTCTTATCGAACGCCGCGCGCACCCTCACATGTGTGTTGATGCTGGCAGAAGTCGGAACACAGGCAAATGCGGCAACAGTCACGCGTGCGCCGGAGATTGAAACCTCCGGTTTGCAAGCTTCCTCCTCGGCCCCCCCTTTCGTAGGCGATGACCCGCTTGCCATTCGGGACAGGATCGTGAATCAGCACTTGAGTGGAGGCGCGCCTTCTTTGGGCGATCGTGTCCTGCGCTTGATCCGCATTCCCACCGGTAGCCAGCGCCACAATACCGACCTGACGGTAGCCCATCTCGATCGCGACCTCGCCTTCGTCGTACCCGTTCCGTATGGGATCAGGTATCAGGCGGAGAAGCACCTGTTGACGGTAAACGTGAATTTGTCCGATGCCGACAATCACGCAGGCATCCTCCTCAAAAAGACAGTAAGCGGCCCCAGCGGCCGAAGGCTTGTGGTCGCGCCGGAAGCGAGGTTAAAGGGGTTCATTCAGCATATCGATATGATTGAACTCCAGTCCGGCGACAGTAAGAAGACAACGGTTCACGGACGTGTAACGCTCTCACGCGCGGCGTACGCAGAAGCGAACGGGGACTACGCGATTGTTCTCATGGGTCGCCTGGTGCCACCCTATCTCAACGACCGGATCGATCACAGCGATCCTACCGATGACGAGCCTACTGACATCACGACAAGAACCTCCAGGCTCTATGTTGATATCCACGCCATCTGGCTGGTGAGCCCGCAGCGGGGGATCGTGCTATCGAAGGCACTGCATTTGTCGAGGTAACTCAATCTGATAGTGAATATGGCGCACGGGCCGCTCTTCCGAATGACTTAGGATTTCCCGGCTACGCCAGAGAGGGCTGCGCAACGCGTCGACGACCTCTACCTGCCTTTCCAAACTCGGCGATGGGTGGCTCGCGGACAACACAGTGAGCCCGTTCGCATATCAACGTTACACGCCGCGCCACTTACGATGATTAATTACGGTTTACTGGCGCTGACGGCACACTTCCGACAAACAACGCCATCGCGAAACAGAAGAAAAGCACTGCATAGACTGGCTGGACTCGACCAACAGTTCATGGTTGCTCGATGGGAACCGCAAGAATTCTACGCGACCACCTCCACAACGCGACAAAGCCCTATCCGCCCGTCATTAATTGTTGCCGCCGAGGCAACACTATGAGGTCCTTTTCAGGGCTACTGCCGCAAGACGACCACGCTTACGCTTTGTCCTGACGGTGACGGCACACGCTGCCGGATACAAACCGTGAAACACAAGACCGTAAAAGAAACGTGCAAACGCGCAGGACAAGCCTTCACTGCATTGCGCGCACGTCATTGCCCGCGACAGCAAAAGCTGTTGCGATGCGCGTTACGCAAACCCTCACCATCCGAGGAACGATCCGTGACAGAAGAAGATATTCGCAACAACGCCTTTGCGATGCCCGTACACAATCCGGCATATCCGCGTCCGCCCTTCCGTTTCATCAATCGGGAGTACTTCATCATCTCGTATGAAACGGACATGGATGCCCTTAGGGCCGTCGTTCCGGAACCGCTGACGGTCGACAATGCAATTGTCCACTACGAATTTATCCGCATGCCCGATTCTTCGGGGTTCGGCGACTACACGGAAAGCGGCCAGGTGATCTCGGTGCTGGACGAGGACGGCAATCGCGCCAACTTCACACACGCGATGTATCTCGACGACGAAGGCCCAATCGCAGGCGGCCGAGAAATCTGGGGGTTTCCCAAGAAGCTGGCTTCACCGAAGCTTTGCGTCGACGGCAAGGACACGCTGCTCGGCACGCTCGATTACGGAACGCAGCGCATCGCCACCGGAACGATGGGCTACAAGTATCGTCCTCTCGAGACGGCTGCTGAGCGCCGCAAGCTCGCGGATACGCCCAACTATCTGCTCAAGGTCATTCCGCACGTCGATGGCTCGGTGCGCATCTGTGAACTGGTGCGCTTCTTCCTGCGCGATGTCGATGTGATCGGTGCGTGGGAGGGGCCTGCCGCGCTCGAACTGCATCCGCATGCACTCGCATCGGTGGCCGATCTGCCGGTTCGCAAGGTGATCGGCGCACGTCACATCATTGCAAATCTCACGCTCGACGTCGGCGAAGTGGTCTATGACTATCTTGCCCCTGCCGAGTCGTTGAAACTCGCAGTCAACCAGTAAGCTCTCGGAGGACGTATGGCATTGAATGATAAGGTCGCGCTCGTTACGGGTGCAGCAAGTGGTATTGGCGAGCACTGCGCACGCAAGCTCGCATCAGACGGTGCGACGGTCGTGATCGCGGATCTGAATCTCGATAACGCTCAAAAGGTCGCTGAAGATATCGTTGCCAAGGGCGGCAAAGCGCTCGCCGTCGCGATGGACGTAACCAGCGAAGAAGCGGTCAATGCGGGCGTGGCCGAAACGGTGAAGCGGCTGGGCGGCATCGACGTGCTCGTGTCGAATGCGGGCATCCAGATCGTCAACCGGATCGAGGATTACGCATTTTCCGACTGGAAGAAAATGCTGGCCATTCACCTCGACGGCGCGTTCCTGACCACCAGGGCCGTCATCAAGCATATGTACGCATCGAACAAAAGCGGCGCTGTGATCTACATGGGTTCGGTGCACTCGCACGAGGCGTCGCAGCTCAAATCGGCTTACGTGACCGCGAAGCACGGGCTGCTCGGTCTCGCCCGGGTTGTCGCGAAAGAAGGCGGACCGCGTGGCGTGCGCGCCAATGTCGTGTGCCCGGGCTTCGTCAGAACGCCGCTGGTCGACAAGCAGATCCCCGAGCAGGCGAAAGCCTTGGGAATCTCCGAGCAGCAGGTTGTGAAAGACGTCATGTTGAAGGACACGGTCAACGGCGAATTCACGTCGCTAGCCGACGTTGCGAACACGGTTGCATTCCTCGCCGGCTTCGAGTCGAACGCGCTCACCGGACAATCGATTGTTGTCAGCCACGGCTGGTTCATGCAGTAAGGAGACGACCATGTATCCGAGCCAGCGTAACAAGCTGCAGCAACCCCATCGCATCAAGCTCCCCGCCTATGACGAAATTGGACTCGTGCTGCAGGGTGGCGGTGCATTGGGCTCATATCAGGCCGGCGTGTATGAAGGAATGGCCGAGGTCGGTGTGGAACCGACACGAATATCCGGAGTATCCATCGGTGCGCTGAATACGGCGATCATCGCCGGCAATGCGCCTGCGGACCGGGTGGAAGCGCTGCGCGGCTTCTGGAACACGATCAGTCAACCTGCGGATTTCTTCTCACATATCGGTGCGCGCATTCCAGCGTGGCCGGGGTTTGAAGATATGGGGCGCAGGTGGTCGAGCGCATGGGCTGCGACGCGTACGCTGATGGAAGGTCAGGACGGGTTCTTCTCTCCGCGCACGCCTATGCCTCTCGCCGGGCTCGGCAGGAAACGGCCTGACCAGGTCAGCTATTACGACACGTCGGCGTTGCGTGAGTCGCTTTTGCGGTACGCAAACTTCGATCGCATCAATGACGGGAATATTCGCGTATCCGTTGGGGCGGTCAACGTGCGAACGGGCAATCTCGTCTACTTCGACAATTCGACAATGCGTCTGGCGCCGGAGCATTTCATCGCATCCGGTGCGCTGCCGCCCGGCTTTCCGGCAGTCGAGATCGATGGAGAGTTCTACTGGGACGGCGGACTGGTTTCCAACACGCCGCTTACCGAGATCATCAAGGAAAGCCAGCATAAGGACACACTCGTTTTCCAGATCGATCTGTGGAGCTCGCGAGGCAAGCTGCCAGGCGACTTCCTCGACGTCAGCGAGCGCACCAAGGACATTCAATATTCGAGCCGAACACGAGCGATCACCGCGTTCATGTCGCAGAACCAGAAGCACGCGCAAATGATCAAGGCGCTGCTCGAACACATTCCCGAAAAAGTGCGGCTTGCGCACCCGTTGCTGCGGGAGGCGCAGAAAACGGCGGATGGCAGTGCGGTGAATGTCGTGCACCTGATCTACAAGAACAAATCGTTCGAGGGGCACTACAAGGACTATGAATTCAGCAAAGATACGATGCGTGAGCACTGGGCCAGCGGTCTCGAGGATATTCGCCGCTCGTTCGGACACCCCGAGTGGTTCGATATTCCGAGCCGCGAAACCGGCTTCGTCACGCGGGACGTGCATCGTTATCGGCAGGAAGTCAGCGAAACCGCCGCACTGGACAAGGATGCTTTGCCGCCATCGAAACGCACGCCAGAAGAAGAACTGTCTGGCGCAAAGTAGCGCGTATCGACTCCCTCGGGTGTGGCCAAGCTTGCAAGGCTACTTCAGCGACATTCATGCAGAGCGATGAACGAACTTCGAGACGGGCACGCACATGCCACAAGGAGACCACCATGTCGTCCCACGAATTGATCGCACGGTACGGAATGCTAGTCGTATTCCTGAATGTGCTGGGTTCTTCGCTTGGCCTGCCGTTGCCTGTCATTCCGACATTGATCACCGTTGGAGCAGGCACTGCGCTCGCCATGCACACGGTGTCGTCGACATTGTTGCATTTCGCGACGATACTCGGCTCCGCTGTCATTGGCGGTGTACTGGGCGACCTGATCTGGTTTCAGGGTGGCAAGCGATACGGCGAACGCACGCTCCATACCGTTTGCAAACTGTCGCTCTCGCGCGAAACGTGCGTCAGGAAGACGGAGCGCTTCTTTGGGCGATGGGGAGTCCGCGTGCTGGTCGTTGCGCGCTTCGTACCTGGCTTATCGCTCGTTGCCGTGCCACTGTGCGGCGCGATGGCGGTCAGGTTGCGTTCTTTTGTCCTGCATGATTGCGCAGGCGTTGCGCTGTGGGCATCGGTCGGCCTGGCGATCGGTACGCTATTCGCGTCGCAGATTGACGTGGTGTTCGTACTTATCTCCCGCCTTGGCTGGCAGGCATTGATCGTGATCGGCATCGCGCTGGTGCTTTTCGTGTTGTATCGATACTGCCGGAGAATCATGCTGGCAAAAGCGCTCGAGAAGACGCGGATCAGCGTGGGCGAGTTGCATGCGTTGCTCGCGAATAATCCGCGGCCAATCCTGTTCGATATCCGCTCCGCCGAGCGGAGAATGCTCGACCCGTTTGTCATTCCAGGCGCCGTATTTGCCGATGAACGGAAACTGCCGCAGATCGTGGAGCGCTACGGAGCGAACCGGACGCTCGTCATCTATTGTTCTTGCCCAAACGAAGTCTCCGCGGCGTGGATGGCCAGGCGGCTGCGGCTGGCCGGCGTCAAGCTTGCATTACCACTTACTGGCGGTATCGAAGCATGGCGTGTGGCAGGCTTCGACGTCGAGCCGATAATCGCGCTGAGCGACGCTGCAATCAGCGAAGAAGGGAGAAAACTTTTTGCGCATTGATTACATGCGTGTCCACAAAGCGACAAGGCGGCCCGCGGGAGGCACCCTCACGGCGATGGCCATTCCAGAATGACAAACCGCTAACTAATGCCGAGCCCACCTTCCACGGGGATGACTTGCCCTGTCACGTCATCTATTCGCCAGGGGTTACCGCGGACGCCACGAGATTCCACGGCCGACCGCTTCCTGCCGTCTCCGGCCCGTTGACCATGTGAGAACTTCGCCCATTCCTCGTACCGGGGAAATAGCGCGGTGAGGACGCCCACACATCCATCGCAAAAAAACTGCGAACGATGTCACAAATAACAGTGGTAATACGTCTGGCTTAGCATGGACTCCCCAACCCGCGCCCCCATCTTAGCTTTCCCATCACGCTGCCCTACCGCAGGCGCCGACGATCCGTTTGCAAGCAGATTTGCGACCAGTTACGCAGGCGTCGTTTCGTTTCTGGCCGTTGCCAGTGAAGGCAGCTTTGCCCGCGCAGGCGATCGCCTCGGCATTGGTCGTTCCTCGGTTAGCCGCAACGTGCAGAAACTCGAAGCGCAGCTCGATACACGTCTCTTCCTGCGCACGACTCGCAGTACGTCGCTGACACGCGAAGGCGAACTCTTCTATGAGAACTGCCAGCCGGGTATGGAGCGCATCGCCCAGGCGCTGGAAGACATGCGAGAGCTGCGCAACGGGCCGCCGCGCGGCCATTTGCTCATTGGCTCGACGCCTGGCTTCGGCCGCAAGATTGTCGCGCCGCTGCTGCGAGGTTTTCACACGCAATATCCCGAGATCGCCCTGGAACTGTTGCTGAACGACCGCCCCGCCGACGCCGACTTCACTACCGATCGCGTCGACGTATCGTTTCGCGATGGGCGCATGGAGGACAGCGGAATCGTAGCGCGGCAGCTGATTCCGATGCAGATGATCGTCTGTGCGTCGCCCGCTTATGCGCGAATTCACGGCTTGCCGCGGCATGTCGATGAACTGGCGGATCATCGCTGTATCAACTTCCGGACGGCGTCTGGCCGCGTTCGGACGTGGGAATTCAAGGTCGACGGTCTCTCGCAGCGGCGCCAGCCTGTCGCGCTGCATACGTTCAACGACGAGGATCTGATCCTGCAGGCGGTGCTCGATGGGGTCGGCATCGCGCAGTTGCCTGCCTACCAGGTTTGCGATCGGCTTGGCAACGGGCAGCTCCTCCGCTGCCTCGCGCAGCATGCACCCGAAGACGGCGGTCACTACCTCTGCTATCTCAGCCGCAAGCATCTTCCGGCCCGGATCCGTGTGTTCATCGACTACATGACCGAGCACACGAGAGCACTCGATCTGCAGTGTCTGACGACTATGACGGCGTTATCGGCCGTCGACTGATGCGCTCGGAACGACGCTGCGTTGACTGATGTTTCTGATGCAACACAGCGAAGCATTCAGGGGTCCTACCGCGTGACGTAGCGCACGCCTAAGATGCTTCCTGTACAGACGGCCCGCGAATCGCGGCCAGGCCAGCAAAACACAGCAAAGCACATACGCAATATGATGCAAGCCGAATTCTAAAAATCGCCAACGGTTTGACAGCCGCACTCGAGCTCACGCCGTCGTTGCGGCGTCGCCCACATCGGGCGAAAACCTGAAGGAAGCACTGACGGTCACAATGTGCGTCATTGCTCCGTGAACTTCGACGTCGTTCCGAGAGACGCACGCCGCGCAATAAGCGGCAAGCATCCACGAGGCACACCATGACAACATTGCGTCCACCGCCGCTGACATTGCTCGATAAGTATGACGGGCAAGTCGCGCAAACGCTGTATTCAACCACTGTCACCGTAACAGGCGGCGACGCGGGTCACGGACGCGCGTCGGGAATTGCCCGCTCGGATGACGGCCAGCTCGCAGTCGATTTGCGATTACCGGAGGCACTAGGCGGCCCTGGCGGCGGCACCAATCCGGAGCAGCTATTCGCGGCGGGCTACGCAGCCTGCTTTCATGGCGCGATGAGTCTGCTTGCGGCCCGGTCGGGCATTCCGATTCCCGGCGCCTCCGTGGACGTCACGGTCGACTTCGGCCGCGACCCGATCGACGGCTTGTTCAAGCTGACGGCGCACACCCGGGTCTGCTTGCCCGGTGTCGAGCGCGCCGTCGCGGGGGAACTGGTGCGCAACACGGAACGCTTTTGTCCTTACACCAAGATGGCACGGCATGGAATTGAAAACGTCGTCGCGCTTATGCCGCCGGACGACGACAGCAACTCATAACGGCGCGTGCTTGATTTCTTGAGGGAACTCGAACAGGAACAAAAGCGGCTCTGTCGAAAGAAGGCGGTTCGCCATGATGAGCTAACCGGCATGAGCGACTGAAACTCTCGTTTCCAACTGCGTATCAAGCGCCCGCAAGGGGCGCTCCTTCGTCACCGCGCCCGGGCATGGTCGTTTGTCCGGCCGTACGTTACCGGCCGTAGTAGCCAACAAAAGATGCCTTGCCGAGCACCTTGTCACCCAACGCCTTGTTCAGTGCAAAACCATGCAGCGCAGCGGTGCCGGTCTTTGGAATGCCCGTCGCGGCGTAGAAATCGTCGACCGACAGCGCATACAGCGTAAAGATATAACGGTGGGGCTTGTCGCCCTCCGGCGGGCACGGGCCACCATAGTTGCCGTTGGCTCCTGCCGCGCCGGTGTCCTGGAAGTCGTTCATGCCCGCATTGGCGCCGACGGGCAAACGGGACGGATCGTTGCCGGCCCCTCGGGGCAGTTGCGTCACGGCTGCGGAAATGTTGTAGACCGTCCAGTGCCACCAACCGCTACCGCTCGGCGCATCCGGGTCGTATACCTGTAGTGCGAACGACCGCGTCCCCGCCGGCGCATTTTTCCAGACGAGTGCGGGTGACACGTTGCCACCGGTACAACCGAAAGCGTGGAGCACGAATTTGTTATCGATCTTGCCGCCCGGAGCAATGTCGGGGCTCGAGAGCTCGAAGTCGGTCGGCGGCTGCGCAACGGCCGACGCAGCCAGAAGGATAGACAAGCTTGCGGCAGACAAAAGACGACAAAGTAGCTTCATTGAAATCCTCGCGTATGTGAAGCGTGCCTACTCAGTGAGCACCCGCCGCCCCGGCGCCACCCTTGCCGGGCTTGGTGAGCCAGACCAGCGGAATGATCACAATGAAGATCATCGACGAGAGCCAGAAGATATCGTTCAGTCCGAGCATCGCGGCCTGCGCATTCAGTGAGCGTTCGAAAAACGCCGCGGCCTGGTCCATGCCACCGCCAAGCGTCGCCTGGAGGTTTGCGATCGCACCCATATAGTCGGGGTTGTTCACGCTCGACTGTTCGGCGAGTTGCGCATGGTGCAGAATCGTGCGGTCGTTCCAGCCCGTCGAGATCAATGACGTGCCGACGCCGCCCGCGAACACGCGCACGAAGTTGGACAGGCCGGCGGCCGCCGGAATTTTGTCGGGTGACAGCCCAGACAGGATAATCGCGGTGAGCGGTGTGAAAAAGAGCGCCATGGGGATGCCTTGCAGCAGCGTCGGCAACACCAGGGTATAAGGATCGACGCCCGTCGTGTAGTGCGAGCGCATGAAAAACACGCCCGCAAAGCCGAGGAAAGCCAGCGTCGCGAGTACCCGTGCATCGGACTTCGGCATGATCTTCGCCATCACGGGTGCGAGCAGCACGGCAAAAATTCCGAGCGGCGCGGTCACGAGACCCGCATCCACCGAACGATAGCCGAGATAGCCCTGGATCCACTGCGGCAAGATCACAAGGTTCGAGAAAAACACCGCGTAAGCGACCGAAATCGCAATCGTGCCGCCGCGGAAATTGCGTCCTGCGAAGAGGCGGAGATCGACAATCGGGTTCTTCTCCGTGAACTCCCAGATCAGGAAGAACAGGAAACTGATCGCCGCGACAATCGCAAGAATGCAGATCACGGCCGAGCTGAACCAATCGAGATCCTTGCCCTTGTCGAGCATGATTTGCAGTGACGCGACCCAGACGACGAGCGACATCAGGCCGACCTTGTCGATGGGTAGTTTGCGCGCCGGTGTCTCGCGGTCGCGGTAGATCATCCACGTCACGGTCGCGGCAAACAGACCCACTGGAATGTTGATGTAGAAGATCCACGACCAGCTATAGCTATCGGTGATCCAACCGCCTAGCGCGGGACCCGCGATCGGCCCGACTGTCGCCGTCATCGCCCACAGCGACAGCGCCGTCGAGCTTTTTTCCTTCGGATACGAGCCGAGCAGAATCGCCTGCGAGAGGGGAATCAGCGGGCCAGCGACGGCGCCCTGCAATACGCGCGCAGCGAGCAGCACGATCAGGTTCGGCGCGACGCCGCACAGCCACGACGAGAACACGAACAGCACGATCGCAGCCACGAACAGTTTGATCTGGCCCACACGCTGCGTGAGCCAGCCCGTCAGTGGAATCGCGACCGCATTGGCCGCCGAGAACAGCGTAATCACCCATGTACCTTCATCGACGGATACGCCGAGATTGCCCGAGATAGTTGGAATCGCAACATTGGCAATGGATGAGTCGAGCACGTTCATGAACGTCGCGAGCGCGACGGCGATTGTCGCGAGAACCAGCTTTCCACCTGTCAGCGGAGGCGGTGCAAGTTGCGTCGAAGAATTCATCTCGCTTCCAGTCTGAAGTTTTCGACAGATCCGGCGCATTGATCCGGCCTGTCAGACTATTGAAAAAACCAGGGCGCGACTACGAGGTGCACCCTGGGATGCGATTTAACCTGCTCGCTGTTTAGCGCCACGCTTGTCGCTTGCGTCGCGCTTCTCGGAAGGTGTCGACGATACGACGTTGCCGATGGACCCGGCATGCAAAGGGACCATGTTCTGCGCGATGATCTTCTCGATCTCGGCGTCTGCCTGCGCGCCGTATTCGGCAAACACGTCTGTGCGATACGACGTGTTCGTCGCCGCGCCGAGCTGCGGGCCCGTGTCGTCGCGCGTATCGACATCGACATCCATCGACAGGCCGATGCGCAGCGGATGCGCCTGGAGTTCCTTCTGATCGAGCTGGATACGTGCGGGCAGACGCTGGACGATCTTGATCCAGTTGCCCGTTGCGTTCTGCGCCGGCAGGCTCGCGAATGCGCTGCCCGTACCCGCCGAGAAGCCGACGACGCGGCCGTGATACTTAACCTTACCGCCGTACACATCGGCCGTCAGCGTGACGGGTTGACCGATACGCATGTTGCGCAACTGGCTTTCCTTGTAGTTCGCGTCGACCCACACGCCGTCGAGCGGCACGATCGCCATCAACGGTGTGCCCGACGACACGCGCTGGCCGACCTGCACCGATCGCTTCGCGACATAGCCAGTGACGGGCGCCGGCAACGTGTTGCGCGCATAGGCTAGATACGCATCGCGCACTCTCGACGCGGCGGCTTGCACGTTCGGGTGCTGTTCGATCGTCGTGCGGTCCGTCAACGCACGGTTGGCTTGTGCCTGTTGACGCGCGGCGTCGAGCGCGGCCCGCGCGGCCGTCATGGTGTCGCGCGCGTGCGCGATGTCTTCGGCCGACACGGCGCCCGTCTCGGCAACGGTCTGGCGGCGGCGCAGATCGTCCTGCGCGCGAGCCAGATCGGACTGCTTCTGGGCGACGTTCGCCGCATAGAAATCGTTGTTCACGTACAGGCTGCTCACCTGCCGTACGGTCTGTCCCAGTGTCGCCTCGGCGTTGCCGAGCGCGACTTTCGCATCGGCGTTGTCGAGCGTGACGACCGGGTCGCCGGCCTTCACGATCTGCGTATCGTCGGCATTCACGGCGACGACGGTGCCGGCCACCTGCGGCGTCAGTTGCACGAGGTTGCCGCTGACGTATGCATCGTCGGTGGATTCGTGATAGCGCGCATAGGTCATGTAATACGCGCCATAGGCCGCCGCCGACACGACGACGGCCACGCCGAGCAGCGCAAGCAGCGCCTTGCGCTTGCGTGTGTTGGGTTCCGTTGCAACAGAAGCCTTCGTCTGTGCCGCGTCATGTTTCGCGCCCGCCACTTGGGTCTCCTGGCGCTCCGTTGCATCGATTTCGCTCATTTCAAGTCTCCAGACAGAATCGGTAGGCAGCTGCTCAGCGCGCGGCGACGACAGGCGTGCTGGGTGCGGACGCGTCGGCGCGCGGCGCTGCTCCGGCGTTTTCGTTCGAGGTATCGACGAAACCGCCGCCCAGCGCAGAGGCCAGTGCAATCTGCTGGTCGAGGCGGTTCATGCGCAAATTCGCGACACTCTGATTGGCGGAAAGCGCGTTGACGTCGGCATTCAACACGGTCAATTGATTCGTGAGACCGGCCTTGTATTGCACCAGCGCGAGTTCAGCGGCTTTGCTAGCGGCGTCTTGCGCGGTCTGCGCATCGACAAGCTGCGCATCTGTCGAACGCAGGTCGGCGAGTTGCGTTGCGACTTCGCTCAACGCTGCGACGAGCGCCTGGTTGTAGGTCGCGACGGCATAGTCGAAATCGGCATAGCGGCCCTTCAGTTGCGCACGCAGCTCGCCTGCGTCGAAGATCGGCAGGTGGATTGCCGGACCGACCGACGCCGTGCGGCTCGCTGCCGTCAGAAAGCGGCCGAAGCCAAAAGCGTCGAGTCCGATTGCAGCGCTCAGGTTGATGTCGGGATAGAACTCGGCCTTCGCTTCCTTCACGCCATGCGTCATCGCGTCGACGCGCCAGCGCGCAGCGACGATCTCCGGGCGGCGACTTACGAGATCGGCCGGCAGGTTGTCCGGCAGGCGCACTTCGTCGCCAATGCCAAGCGTCGGCCGTGCGATCTGCAGGCCACGGTCGGGCCCCGCGCCGAGCAGCGCGGCGATCTGATAACGCGTCGTGAGGATCTGCCCATCGAGCGATTTCAGCGCAGCACGGCTCGTTGCAAGATTGGCCTGCGCGGTCTTGCGTTCAACTTCCGTTTCAAGGCCCGTCGCGATCCGGCCCGCGGTAATACGATCGATATGTTCGCGCTGCGTGATTTCCTGTTGCGCGATATCGCGCAACGCATACAGACGCGCGAGCCGGTTGTACGTGCGGGCAATCGACGTCGTCAGAGTCAGCTTGACGATTTCGACGTCGGCCTCGCTTGCCTGAAGCTGCGAGATCGCCGCTTTGAGCGCTTCGCGGTTTTTCCCCCACAGATCTAGATCATAGGAAGCGCTCAGCAGGCCTTTGTTCTCCGTCTGCCACGAGCCACCAAACGGTGGCGGTATGAATGTCGTATTCGAGAACTGTTGACGTGTGAGCGAATAGCTCGCGTCGACGCGTGGCATCGTGCCCGCCCGCGCCGTTTCGCTGTATGCCGATGCAGACGCAACGCGGGCATGCGCCTGGTCGAGCGTCGGGTTGCTCCTCAGTGCTTCGTCGATCAGCGCCTTGAGTTGCGCGTCGCCGAACTGGTCAGCCCAATTGGCGCCGGGCCAATGTCCCTGTTCGGCAGGAAGGCTTTGCTGCGTCGCGTACTGCTGCGGATCGGCCGTTTTCGCGTCGCTGTGAATGCCGGCGTAGTTCACGCACGCCGACAGCACCGCCGCTAACATCGCCGAGACACCCAGCTTGGGCACGCGTGATGCGCGCTCTCCGGTGTGTGACTGAATGCTCATTTTCTGGCCTATCGGATCGTTGAGTAAAAGAGTTCTTCGTAGAGAAACGCGGTGCACATCTAGTGCGACCTCGACGACATGCAGTGCAGCCTAAACAGCGACGGTCCCGGCGAGTCGGCTTCGCGTGGCCTTGGGGGGCATACATTCGGTCCTTGCGAGCGCAAAGAGCGTCTTGATGCCTGTCCACGGATTCCTTAAGCAGCGGCGTACCTGTTCACTACGTCCAACGCCTAGTACACACCATGTGCAGAAGTGTTCGCAGTTATTGGTCAGCAACCGATATTGGTCTTCGCCGAGGCGGGATCTAGCCCTCGCCACAGCATCAGTTCCGGTATAGATGGCGTCTGGTTCAGAGCGAACTTTTATTCCCTTTCCTGCTGCAAAACGGTGCAGCGGAATATATTCAATGGGGCGTCGTTTCGCGGAATGATGAAAGCCCCCATAGTGAATAACCTGTCCATTCCCGACATAAATTCCGTGGTGTGTATAGCCTTCCCGCTCACTGACAAGATGGGCACCAACCGCGATGACGCGTTCTGCGCCGGTCAACGCCGGCGAAGTTGCGAGCCAATCAACATATGGAGTTTCCATGGCGAGCTACCAATGTCATATCCGTGATGAGTTCAGCACTACCGGCGAAACTTTTCATCAACACATCAAAGAGCCAATTTCCCCCCAAGGGCGGAAGGCAAAGCGAGTCCTTCCGAGGAGCCTCCCCTCAGGAAAAGTGGGCCACTTCATCACAGTGGATTTACATTCACCGGCCGTCGACAAATGGGCGGCCAGGCAGATGGAGCGGCGCGGTCGCCTCAATCACATCCATGCGGATTGCCAATCCAGTTAAATGTCCGCTTGCGAGCCGGGTCTTTCAGTTCTCGTGCTTCGCTGGCTATGGGAGAGCGCGTTCAGGAGGCAGATATCAGACTCAGAAAATGCCGCTGAACGAGACAGCAACTGCAAGTCCGACACTGACCGCGGATAGCATGATCCAGCCTACAAACACCGACAGGGGTCCGAGACGCAACATGACGCCCTCCACTAGCGACCTCAACGACCTGTCAAGTCAGTCGAGTCAATCGCGAAGCCATGTTGGAATAGTAGGCGCCGAGTCCCGACCTCGGTAGATACGCATCGGACCACTCACTGTTGCCGCGTAGACACCAATAGGTGCAGCCACGGTACCGCTCGCCGAAGCTGTCGGGATATGTACGATTTCGTCGACCACAATGGCTCTTTGAAGAGGTAAGTGATTAAAGCCCTCAGCCGGTCATTACCGACGCAAATATCTTTGTGCAATGTGAGTGCGGTTTGTGACCGCGAAGCATATCGATAATGTGATCGCACCACATATGGGGTCCATGAGTAGCCTCACGCCTGACGCCCGTTTTCCAGATCGTCCGGATTGAATTCCCCCAGGCAGAATGGGTTGAGCGCCCGAATCTCCTCCGTCATGAAATCAACAAGCACGCGAATGCGCGACGGCAGATTCTGTCGGCAGAGATAGCAGATGTAGTGGCCCCGGTCGTCCGGCAAGTACCGCCTTAAGGCCATGACGAGTTCGTTGCGCGCGACGTAATCACATATCTGATAGCCCGGCATCTGGGCAATTCCGCGACCTTCCAGGACTGCCCGCAATACCAGGTCTGCATCATTGAACGTCAATCTGGCGGTCGGCAGATACTTTCGCATATGTCCGTCGACCTTGAAATCCCACTCAAAGACGCGACCGTTGGATCGCAGGTTGATACAGTCGTGCTGCGCCAGATCTTCCAGCGTAGAGGGTAGTCCCCGCTCTTCGGCATAAGCAGGGGATGCGCAGAGTACCCTCTGCATTGGAATGAGCTGTTTCGCAATGATGCTCGAGTCCTCAATGAACCCATCGCGAAACGCGACATCGATCTGTTCTGCAGCGAAATCGGCGGGCCTGTCATCCAGGCTTAGATCTACCGCGATATCCGGGTAAACCTCGGAAAACTTGAAAAGCAACGGAGCAACCACCTTGCGTCCAAATCCAACTGTCGAGCGGATTCGAACGAAGCCACGAGGTGGACCTTGGCGGAGGTCCAGCATGTCGTTCATTGCCTCGACGATATGGGTCACGCCCTGGTTGCAGTTCTCGAAGAACCTTTCGCCCTCCTGCGTCAGGTTTGTGGTCCTTGTCGTTCGGAGAAAAAGGCGAGTGCTTAGCTGTGTTTCAAGCTTCTGAACATTTCGACAGACGGCCGAGCGTCCAATCCCCAATCGTTCCCCGGCTTTGACGAAGCTTCCCTCGGTCGCGACCGCCATGAACGCGATGATCCCCGCGTAGCTGGTCGCGAAACAGGTAGACAAGGCATCAGCGTTATTTGGTATGCCAACGCGAAAGCCTCGCTGTGATGTATCCGATTGATCCATTGATGGCCCCACTACTGACACATGAACGGGTGAGTCGTCCAGGGCGCCAGCATGCGTTCTCGCGCCGACAACGACTATTCGTGCTACAGCTGGTGACCGTGATTGACGCGGCCCGGGCGAGACGGGGAACGCCTATGAATGCAGCTCGGGGACCATCGCACAGCAGTCCGGGACCAACGCTTTAGCCGGACAGATACCGCCGGCTGCTTCAAGGACGGTCAGGATTTCCTTACAAGTGTTCCTTATTCCGCTCTGTCTGACCCGTCGAGACGGCCGCATACGGCGCCGTCAGACTGCGGTCTGACGTGTAGAAGTCTAGCACTTGCCTGGTGCAAAAAAATTGCTGAACTCGGCCGCTATCATCTGGCCGATGCGATTGGGTTCACTCAATTTTCATCTGCTTCGCCCGGCTCGATGGAGACCCGCCCGTCTTGATATCCGACGTCCATCCACACGCCCGCGCGCGATCCACGAATCGATCAGCCATCTTGAGCGCGTGTCGCGCGCGTTTCAGTTTCGTATGACCAATTTGGATTGGCGCCAAACCGGAAACATCATGTCTCCCTGGACGACTCTACCGTTGCCATTCGCGCTCATCTACCATGGGACGGCGTTGTCCCGTCGCCGACCAGAAATCGGGGCGAGCGAGAGGTCACCCCATTTACTATATGATCGTTCGTTCCATTCAACGCCTCGAAGTCCCGGAGACCGTGCTTGCTCCTGCGAGTGCGGGCCGCACCGATAAGGCAGGCTTCGACAAATTGACGGCTGAGAGCCGGAACGCGCTTCACTGAACTCGAGACCGCACCATGGACGACAAGAAGCTGCAAGCTCCCCCGCTTTCTCTCCTCGACAGGTATCGGGGCCGGGATTTTCGTCCACTGTACACAACCACTGTCACCGTTTCCGGCGGCGAGACGGGACACGGTCGTGCATCTGGTGTGGCTCGTTCAGATGACGGAAATCTTGTCGCGGAACTGCGGCTACCCACTGAGTTCGGCGGCCCCGGTAACGGGACCAATCCCGAGCAGTTGTTCGCGGCGGGTTTTGCGGCGTGCTTTCACGGGGCGCTAAACCTGATCGGGAAACGCGCTGCAATGGATATCCACGATGCTGTTGTGGAAGTGCAGGTTGCGTTCGGTCGTGATCCCATGGATGGAGGCTATGCATTGGTCATCGATGTTCGGGTTCGGATGCCGGGCGTTGACCGAGGCGTAGCGGAAGAGATGGTTCGGACCGCTGAACGCCTGTGTCCGTATGCGAAGATGGCCAGACAGGGGACTGTCAATATCGTGACCGTTGTTGATTGACTCAACGCCTCTCGCGCGACAGCAACGTGTGATTGTCTGTTGAAGACGTTCATTGCCGCTGCCGCACGTGACTGACGCACTCCGCTCACCGCAACAGCCAGGGCGGCGCCAACAGGTTAGCCGAAGGACGCTTGCGGGTTACCCGCTGCCAACGCTTCGGTACGGTTCGGCGCCGGCGGGTAGATCCACTGCGTGTTGATCATCTGTTTGCGTGTCTTTCCTTCTGCGTGCGTCAGTTTGATCTGTCTATCCCAGCCTTCCGAGTAAATAGCCCCCCACTCGCCGAGGTCGAGGCAGGTCGCATAGAACGGCTGCCTGTATTCGAGTGTCGGAACGCCGATCAGGTCTGCTGCCACGTTGTGCCCACCGAATTGCCCCATCACGATAGCGTGTTGACAGGACATCAATGCATAGTGCCCGTCGTCGTCGCTCCGAGCTCGCGCAACATCGCCCGCTACAAATACTTCAGGTGCTTCTGGAACGCGAAGATCAGGTGTGACCTCGACACGTCCAAGTGGGTCAAGATGCGAGGAAACTTGCGCAGTCAGCGAGCTGGCACGCATTCCACCCGCCCAGATCACGGTCATGGCTTCGATACGGTTACCCGCCGCAGTGCGAACCCCGTCCGCGTCGACCGACACCACGCCAGATCCAAGTACCGTCTCAACGCCCAGCGAGTCAAAAGCTTCAGATACATACGGTCGAGGATTGGCGCCGAGATCGGGACCGATATCGTCCTGGGATCCGATCACGACCACGCGGACTGCCGCGTCGGCGCCAAACAACTCGCGGATTCGCTTAGGCAATTCAGTTGCGACCTCGATACCCGTAAAGCCACATCCGACAACTGCAATAGTGTTGCGTGCCGGCGAATCCGGCCGTTTCGCCAGTTCTCTTAAGTGGTTGTCGAGCACTACCGCGTCCTCGATACGATCGACAGAGAACGCGTACTCCGCCAGGCCCGGAATTGGTGGCCTGTTCAACCTGCTGCCACTGGTCAACAGCAACCGGTTATAGGCGAGCGAAAGCGTCGACCCGTTGGCCGACACGACACTTACCGTTTTGTCATGAACGGATATCGCTTCGACACTGCCTTCCAGAAACTTTACGCCCACGACGTCCAGAAGCGGACGCAGCGGTGCAGCCATCCGCTGCGGCTCGCTTTCATACAGCCGCGGACGGATCTGCAATTCGGGCTTCGGAGAGATCAATGTGATTTCAACGTCACTGGTCCTTACGCCAGCACCATCGAGGACGCGAGCTGCGCCTAGTGCACCCCACACTCCAGCGAAGCCGGCACCCACTATCAGGATTTTCTGCGACATGATGATTGCCTTCGGTTGAAAAATTACGAAGTCGACGATAAGCACCGAACTCATAGCAACGGGTGCCTGCTTTATTCAGCGGCGAGTGTCGAGATCGCTGAGCATGATTCCCGAACTCGGAGAACGATGGCGGCCGCGCACGCAAGCGACGTTACAGACGTCGCTTGCGCGGCACCGTCAGGACAGATCGTAGGCTCGGACATCGAAGGGCAGTAGCCCCGCGAGCGAACTCATCATGTTGCCTCGAGTGCAACAATCAACGAGACGGTACGACAGTGGTATCAATCGCCCCGCTTACGTCCTTTGCGCAAAACCGAGTCGATGTCCGAGTGTGAGTGTGGGCAATTGCCCGTAGATGACATGCGCAGTGAAAGGGCGGCGCTTTCCGACGGGCGGAGTCCTTGATCTGTCTTTGATTGGTGCCGGACGGGAAACGCCGTGTGTCTGTTTGGATGTCTACCGCAACAGACGGCACCCGCCTACGATCACGATGTGCTTTAACGAGCATAGCGCATGCTCAGGGCACATCCGGCCCGCAAAATGCACTGTCGGAGTCCACTTCAACCAGCGACACCGAGGATGACTGTCCATCGGAACCAGCGCTGCGACGGACAGTTGGACCCACGCGCCGGCCACCCGTGGTTGTCGGCCTCAATGCAGCCCGAACGCGGGTCACTAAAGTGCGAGTTGATCGTGGGAATATCGCGAATCAGGTCGATTCATCCGCGAAAAATCCCAGGTTTTTCCTCACCTGCATTCGAACCCGCTTGGGGTATCGAGTGGTCGACAAAGGATAGCAAACCATGAAAATCGTCGTCATCGGCGGCACCGGCCTGATCGGCTCGAAGGCCGTCGTCATTCTTCGCCAGAACGGGCACGAGGTCGTCGCCGCCTCGCCAAGAAGCGGAATCAACAGCATCACAGGAGAGGGGCTCAAGGACGCCTTGGCCGGCGCGCAGGTGGTGATCGACCTCGCTAATTCACCATCGTTTGATGACAAGGCGGTATTGGAATTCTTCGAGACCTCCGGCCGAAACATTCTCGCGACTGAGGCCGCAGCAGGTGTCCGGCACCATGTTGCGTTATCCATCGTCGGAATCGACCGGACGCCCGACAATGGCTATTTCCGCGCCAAGGTCGCGCAGGAGAAGCTGATCGAGACCTCCGGCATCCCCTACACCATCATCCGCTCCACGCAGTTCATGGAATTCCTCGGCGGTATCGCCGCGTCGAGTGCGGATGGAAACGTAATCAGGGTTTCGCCAGGCCTGTTCCAGCCCATCGCGGCTGACGACGTTGCCGCGATCGTTGCCGATGTGGCGCTCACGGCGCCGCGAAACGGCATCGTCGAGATCGCTGGCCCGGACCGAGCGCCGTTCAACGAAATCATCGCCCGCTATCTGACGGCCACCGGCGATCCGCGTGAGGTCGTAAAAGACCCCGAGGCACGATATTTCGGCGGCCTGGTCGAGAAGCATTCGCTCGTGCCTCTGGGCGAGGCGCGCCTCGGCCGCATCGGTCTCGACGAATGGCTCCAATTGATTGACATGACTAGCTAACCATCATGCGTACCATCCAGATCCTGCTTCAAACGACCATCCTGCCTTGCAGCGACGACTGGTCGATCGCGCGATTCAGCCGCCTGGCGGAATTACTGAAAACACATCAGGATCCTGAAGGGCGCGTGACGTTCAGGGTCGTTGCTCGGGACCGCGAGCGGCTCGGGCAACCGGACCCGATTCTTTCCCGACTCGATGAAACCGGGTTCGACGAGTTGTGGTTGTTTGCCGTTGACGAAGGCGACGGTCTGACCTCCGAAGATTGCGAGGGGATCACGCGATTCCGACGGGCAGGTCGTGGTTTGTTGGTCACCAGGGATCACATGGATCTGGGCAGTTCGCTGTGCAGTTTGGGCGGGGTGGGCAAGGCACATCACTTCCACACGCGCAATCTCGACCCCGACCAATCCAGGCGTGTGGCGGACGACCCATTCTCACCCCACATCTCCTGGCCCAATTTTCACTCGGGCACAAACGGAGACTTTCAGGAAGTCACGATTGTTGGACCCACCCATCCCGTATTGGCAGACCCTGACTCTCCTGGTGGCGCAATCCGGTTCCTGCCCGCACACCCCCATGAAGGTGCCGTCGACGCTCCTGAGCATGAACCGGCTCGAGTGATCGCACGAGGCAAAAGCAAAGTAACAGGAAAGAGTTTTAATCTTGCAGTCGCATTCGAACCTTCGGTCCGCGGAGGTCCCGCAATCGCCCAAAGTACTTTTCATCATTTTGCGGACTACAACTGGGACACGCGACTGGGTTGCCCGAGCTTTGTGACCGAACCTCCTGGGAACGGGATGCAGACCGAGCCGCAAGCCCTTCGGGACATCCACCGTTACTCGGTCAACCTCGCGCTGTGGCTGGGTGGAGCGCTCCGAAGCTGATTGCGCACAACCGGACTATCGAAGTGAGCCATCGGCGCTGCACCGAGTTCAAATCGCATTCAGATTCGCTTCATGCGCCATCAACGCAAACGATTTCTTAATTCACCAGAAACAAGTACTGATAAATCTCATGCTGATCTTTCCCGCTCGAATGCTACGACCACGACAAAATCATTTCCACAGGATTACCCAATGTTTACCCATGAGTTGCTTTCCCAGTATGGAACGTTGATCGTATTCTTCAGCGTGCTAGCCTCGTCGCTCGGTCTACCGTTTCCCTCCATCACAGCCCTGATGACGGTCGGCGCGAGCATCGCTACTGCAAGATATGACCTCGCGCGCGCACTGCTCCACTTCGCCATTCTGCTCGCCGCCGCCGTTTCCGGTGGAGTTCTTGGCGACTTGCTCTGGTTTCAAGGCGGCAAGCGCTACGGCAGACGCGCCCTTCAGTTGGTATGTAGGCTGTCGTTCGTGAAGCAATCGAGCGTTGCCAGGTTCGAGTGCTTCTTTTCTCAACGTGGCGCGCGTGCATTAATGATTGTCCGTTTCGTGCCCGGCCTTTCGTTGGTCGCCGTTCCTCTTTGCGGAGCAATGGCAATTAAAACGCGCTCCTTTATTTTGCACGACTGCGCCAGCGTATGCATATGGGCATGCGCTGGTCTCCTCGCAGGTGCGCTGCTGGCCGATCGACTCCACGGATTGTTCGCACGCGTTCACCAATCTGGATGGCAGGTGTCGTTGTTGGGCATCGTCGCGGTGGGTCTTCTTTGCCCTGTATGGTTTGCTCATAGGGCTCGCACACGCCCCCCGGTCGTAGCCAGGCAAGCGGGCACGCCCCTCTGTGCCGCCGACATCGCGGGTTATTGCTGATCAACGCGGGACCACAGCGGCACGAACACCGCAGGCCCTCACTCAAGCGTCGAATAGCCCGGATTCGTCTGGTCCGATATTCGTAAGCCTTGTCTTGTCTCGTCACCAGGCACATGGTTTCGCGCAAACACAGAATTGAGTCTTCAGTCTCACTGCCTTGCAGCACCCCATGGTTGGTCGAACCGGGAGTGGAAATTTGAGCAATGCCAGACT
Organism: Paraburkholderia sp. RL17-383-BIF-A; assembly: GCF_046028015.1. NCBI lineage: Bacteria > Pseudomonadati > Pseudomonadota > Betaproteobacteria > Burkholderiales > Burkholderiaceae > Paraburkholderia > Paraburkholderia sp. RL17-383-BIF-A. The sequence goes on from NZ_JARESR010000011.1 coordinate 76,861, forward strand.
CAGACGTCTGCTCATACGCATTGTTTGCAGGATTCGCGAGATCATCAGGATTGTCGAAGGTCGCGAGTGCGACCTGGCTAAGGCAAGCGTAGCGCCGTTACAAAACGAGGCGGTCAATACCCCGTCAGGGCCAACGGAGAACGACGTGATTCGTGTCACTTCTCGGAAATCGACTCGCGCACAGGCGTTTGAACACACGGCGCTGACACACTGGCAACGTTTGATCGAGGTCCCGTTGGCTTGTGCCGGTCTGGACGTCGTGAGCCGCCTGTCACAGCTAGACGAGCGCTCTTCCGTTCGAAGAGTGACGTCCGCGCGTGTCGACGCGGCGCCATTGGGACGATAGACCCGGCGGCACAGTGTGAGCCAAGGTCTGGTGATGGGTGTCGTGCCCTTCAATGAAGATGAAATGGACCCAGCCGCGCAAAGCATGGCCGCGGCCCTACGCGAGAGCGCATGAGCAGCTCAACCGAGGCAAGCCGGCACCTGTTGACGCCGCTTACGGCAAAGTCTAATGCTTCCGATCTCTGTGGCGGATGCATCTGGGCGCGCTTTACCTGCGCAGATCCGCCGGAAGTGGAAGCGGCTCGCGACGACGCGAACGCCGATGCCCTTGGCAAGCCAAACGGGCAAAATCAGAGCGTCGCCGCACGAGCGTGCTTACTTCTCCGGCACGAGAACAGGCGCACCCTTGTTCTTCAGAAGAAGCACGATGAACTTCGCGGGTTGCGTCTGGCTCGCGTTGCGCCCGACGGTGTGCACGTCGTTAGGACCTTCATAGAAAGTCTGTCCAGGCGTGAGCGTGACCTCCTTGCCGCCCTTGACCTGCATCACGATCGAACCCTCCAGCACATAGACGAAGGCGTCCGCGTAATGCCGATGAACTGGATCGACAGAACCCGGCGGATAGGTCACGGTGATCATCAGCGCTTCCTTGCCCGGAAAGTCGTCGAGCGGCTTTGTCATCAGCGGTGTCACGACGGCTTCAGGAGCCGCCGCACAGGCCCCGCCGATATGCGCGCCCGCGACGACGAGCATTACGATTGCGGTGTTCTTTAGTGAAAACATGATGTGCCTGCCAAATAACGCGTTCCGCACATGCGGAACGACGGTGGAAAGGAACAGAAGAACCAGACGGTTCAGGTGAGGTTAGCCTTGTCGAGGCCGAATACCTTGTCGGCCGAACCCGGCACGGTCCTGAATGCGACGTTCGCGCGGTTCCATGCGTTGATCGACATGATTTCGTACGTCAGGTCGGACAGTTCCTTCTCGGAGAACTGGGTACGCACGCGTTCGTAGATATCGTCCGGCACGCCCAGCTCGGCAAGCTTGGTCAACGCTTCAGTCCACGCGAGTGCGGCGCGCTCGCGCGGCGCGAAGAGCGTCGATTCGCGCCACACCGCCAGGTGATGGAGTCGCAGTTCACGCTCGCCGTGCAGGCGTGCTTCCTTGACGTGCATGTCGACGCAAAAGCCACAGCCATTGATCTGTGACGCGCGGGTCGAAACGAGATCGCGGATCGATTGTTCGATTGCGCTGTCCCTCAGTTGATTGCTGAACTCAAGGAATTTCTTGAACAGTTCCGGCGATTGCTGAATGTAGTTGATACGCTGTGTCATGGACTTCTCCTGGTGAGTACTCGCGCCTGGCGGATGTCGTCAGCGGCAATGCGCCGCACGAAGTCATCGTAGGTCGACGTGGCGTAGCGCGGTAGACCCGCAAACGGGATCACGGTGTTGTCTCTTTGGCACCAATCAAACGCAACCTGGCGCGCACAGGCAGGAGAAATAGCAGCGTTCAGGTGTTGCAGTGTGCCGCGGCGATACGCGCCAGCTTGTCGGGATTACGCTGCACGAGAATACGGACGATGCGCGTGCCATCCGTTTCGAATGACTGCGCCGATTCGAGCTCGCCCTCGACAAATCGCAGCAGCGCCCATTGACCATTGAGCATCACGAGCTTGACGCGGAGTTCGCTGCCGTAGCGCCGGTACGAGGCGTAGAAAAGCTGTGCGATGCGCCGGCCGCCCACCATCGGCTTCGGAAAACTCGGCACCTTGCCGCCGCCGTCGCCGATCAGCATTGCGTCGTCGGTCAGCAAGGCATTGATCGCGGTGAAATCGCCGCGCTCCAGCGCCTGCGCGAACGTCTGCAGCAGGCGGAGATGCGTTTCGCGCGGCACGGCATAGCGTGGCCGCTCTTCGCGTAGTTGCGCTTTGGCGCGGCTGACCAGTTGGCGGCACGCGGCCTCCGTCTTGCCGATGGTTTCGGCGACTTCGTCATAGTCCGCGTCGAATACCTCGCGTAGCAGGAACGCTGCGCGTGCCTCCGGGGTCAACCTCTCGAGCAGCATCAGAAAAGCCACGGAGACGTCGTCGGCGCGTTCCTTGACCCCTTCTGGCGTAGCAGAAGGGTCGGTCATTTCAGGTTCCGGCAACCATATACCTGAATAATGCTCACGTTGAATTTTTGCGGCGCGAAGACGGTCGATGCACAGGCGCGTCGCAACCGCGACGAGCCACGCCTCAACATTTTCGATGGCCTCCCGGGGCGCCGCATGCCAGCGCAGCCAGACGTCCTGCACGATATCTTCGGCCTCGGCAATCGACCCCAGCATCCGATACGCAATCTTGTGTAACCGAGGGCGAAGCCCATTGAAGGCACGAGCGTCGTCATTCATGAACATGATCTCTCCAGCCGTGTGAATACATGAGCGCCGGTCCAATAACGCTCTGACACCAGGATATTGCCACGCATGGAATTGAGGTGGCCGTGTGAGACGTTGTTGGCCGGATGGTCCGAGCATAGTGCGACGCCGGAATCGAACCTGGCCGTCCGCATATGCATGTCTTGCCTTCAACAGAAGACCAAAAACGGACGCTTCGGTGTTGTCTAAAGAACAACAGTCACAACTTGGGTCAACCATTTAGCATGAAGTCTGACGAAAGATTTTTCGGTCATATGTCACAGAATTCGAGCGTGCAACGTCTTAGTGGGGAGCGGTCCGGACGGTACCAATTGGACGAGGAACGTGGCGCTGCTGGGTGCGCACGTTGTCCGCGTCCTTTTTCACTACTCACCTACGGTAGCCTGAGACACAAAAATGCACCTTGGAAAATCCTATAAGCTATTGGAGTTTTTGATCTGGACTCGGCGACAAATCTACGGACTTCTCGTTTGCGGTTCTGTACCGGTCGTTCTGTACAAGTTTTTCGGTCTTACATGGCTGTCGGTACCTCTGACGATTGTGGTTTTGCTCGGAACCGCAACGTCGTTTATCGTTGGCTTCAAAAACGTTCAGACATACAACAGGGCAATGGACGCCCTCGACATCTGGATTGACATCTTGAGCAGAAGCCGCCGCTGGGGCCAGGCCGCACGGGATCTTGTCAAAGACGAAGACATTTCCCGAAAACTGGTGTATCGACACCTTGCCTGGCTGACCGCGTTGAGATATGAACTGCGTCGACCCCGTATCTGGGAAAGCACGAGCAGGCGTCCCAACGCTGAATATCGTCGGTTCTATCGTGTGCCGGAGTGGGAAAGAGACATTAGCGAATTATTGCCAGAATATTTGTCTCCCTCGGAAACCGCGCAAGCCCTTTCCTCCACTTCTATCGCTACATTCATTCTGAGCCTGCAAGGCGCTTCGCTCAAGATGCTTCACATTGCGGGGCACCTGAATTCAAGCTTCTATATGGAGCTCCAAAAGGCGGTTGGGGATTTCATGGATCTCCAGTCGAGATCGGAACGTTTCAAGAATTTCCCCTATCCACGTCAATATGCAACGGTCAGTTCGCTATTCGTGAGGTTCTTCTGTTTGCTTTTTCCATTCGGGCTGCTTCACGAATTCGATAAGCTGAATGATGGAGTGAGTGGCTTCATGCATGGCAACATGGTATGGCTGGTGGTGCCATGCAGTGTCGCAGTATCGTGGATGTACACGTCGCTCGAACAAGTTGGGGAAAGCACGGAGAATCCGTTTGAAGGCGGCGCAAATGACGTTCCCATTTCAACGCTGTGTAGCATCATTGAGCGCGATCTGAAAGAGATGCTCGGAGAACATGCGGACGATCTATCGAGCCAGACAATCATTGCGCTATAGAGAATACCGGTACAAGCGTCGGGGTTCCCTAGCGGAAACTTCATCGATTACTTGACATCTAAACTATCTAAGCCTAAATTATCCCTATCGGCAGCGTTCACATATGGGGAACAAGCATGCGCATCGTTTGTATTGGCGGCGGCCCGGCCGGGTTGTACTTCGGTCTGTTGATGAAGGGCCGTAACCCGGCCTACGATGTCACGGTAGTCGAGCGCAACCGCCCCTACGACACCTTCGGCTGGGGCGTCGTCTTCTCCGACCAGACGCTCGGCAACCTGCGCGCCGCCGACGCCCCCAGCGCCGACGCGATCCTCGACGCCTTCAATCACTGGGACGACATCGAGATCAATTTCCGCGGGCAGCAAATCCGTTCGTCGGGTCACGGCTTTTGCGGCATCGGCCGTAAGCGCCTGCTGAATATCCTGCAAGCGCGCTGCGAGGAACTGGGCGTGAAGCTGGTCTTCGAAACCCAGGTTACGGACGACAGCGTCTACGAAGCCGATCTGATCATCGCCTGCGACGGCGCCAACAGTGCGATCCGTCAAAAGTACGCGGCCACGTATCGCCCCGCCGTCGACATGCGCGATTGCCGCTTCGTGTGGCTCGGCACGAAAAAACTTTTCGACGCTTTCACCTTCGCCTTCGAAGAAACCGAATTCGGCTGGTTCCAGGCGCATGCCTATCGTTTCGACGATCAGACTTCCACCTTCATCGTTGAAACGCCGGAGCGCGTGTGGCGCGCCGCCGGTCTCGACGAAATGAGCAAGGAAGACAGCATTGCCTTTTGCGAAAAGCTGTTCGCCAAGTATCTGGACGGCAATGCGTTGCTGTCGAACGCGGCGCATTTGCGCGGCTCGTCGCAATGGATTCGCTTCCCACGCGTGGTCAACGAAGAATGGGTGCATTGGCGCGGCAACGCGGACGGCACCCAAACGCCTGTCGTCCTCATGGGCGACGCCGCGCATACTGCCCATTTTTCGATCGGCTCGGGTACCAAACTCGCACTCGAAGATTCGATTGAACTCGCCAACAGCATCCGCACGCATCCCGGCGATCTCGCCGCTGCCTTGAAGCACTATACGGACGTCCGCAGCATCGACGTATTGCGTATTCAGAATGCCGCGCGCAATTCGACGGAATGGTTCGAGCATGTCGACCGCTATACGTCGTTCGAGCCGGAACAGTTTGCGTATTCGCTGCTCACGCGCTCGCAGCGCATTTCGCACGAAAATCTGCGTGAGCGCGACGCCAACTATCTATCCGGCTTCGAAGACTGGCTGGCCAGGCGCTCAGGCGTGGAGCGCGCGCCGGAGAAGCATTCCGTGCCGCCCATGTTCACACCCTTCACCTTGCGCGGCATCACGTTGAAAAACCGCGTGGTGGTGTCGCCCATGGCGCAATATTCGGCGGTGAACGGCATTGCGGGCGACTATCACCTGATGCATCTCGGCGCCCGTGCAATGGGCGGTGCGGCGCTCGTCATGACGGAAATGACCTGCGTCTCGCCCGAAGCGCGTATCACGCCCGCGTGTCCCGGCATGTATGCGCCTGAACATGTCACCGCGTGGAAGCGTATTGTGGATCTCGTGCACCGTCAGTCGGATGCGAAGATCGGCATTCAGCTCGGCCATTCCGGCGCGAAAGGCTCGACACGCGTCGCATGGGAAGGCATCGATCAACCGCTGACGGAAGGCAACTGGCCGCTCGTCTCGGCATCGCCGCAACAATATCTGCGCGGCGTCAGCCAGCATTCGCGCGAAGCCACGCAAAACGAGTTGCGCGAAATCGAAGCGCAATTCGTCCGCGCTACGCAAATGTCCGCCGAAGCAGGTTTCGACTGGCTCGAACTGCATTGCGCGCACGGCTATTTCCTGTCGAGCTTTCTGTCGCCGCTGACCAATCATCGCACTGACGAATACGGCGGCTCGCTGGAGAATCGCCTGCGCTACCCGCTGCAGGTTTTCAAGGCGATTCGCGCGGTGTGGCCGCAAGACAAGCCGATTTCCGTGCGTATCTCCGCGAACGACTGGGTCGAAGGCGGCACGACGCCCGACGACGCGGTCCAGATCGCGCGAGCCTTCAAGGCGGCCGGCGCCGACATGATCGACGTGTCGTCGGGCCAGGTCAGCAAGGAAGAAAAGCCCGTATTTGGCCGCATGTTCCAGACGCCGTTCGCCGACCGCGTTCGCAATGAAGCGGGAATCGCGACCATCGCGGTCGGTGCGATCTCCGAGGCGGATCACGTGAACAGCATCATCGCCGCAGGCCGCGCGGACCTGTGCGCGATTGCCCGCCCGCATCTGGCCAATCCCGCCTGGACGTTGAACGAAGCAGCCAAGATCGGCTATTTCGACGTGACATGGCCGAAGCCCTATACCGCGGCGAAATCGCAACTCGAACGCAACCTTGAACGCGAGCGCGCCCAAGCCGCTGCGAACGTGGGTCTGTCGCCGCAAGAACGTGCGCAACGCCCCGAAGGAACCACGTGAACACACTCCATTCGACGCTCGCCGGGCAGCACGCAGTGGTCACGGGGGGCGGCAGCGGAATTGGCGCTGCGATTGCAGAAGCCCTGCTACGCGCCGGCGCGCGTGTCACGTTGATGGGCCGCAACGCGGAGCGGCTCGACGCGCAGCGCGAGAAATGCAGCGCATTGGGCAACGTGGCTTGCATCAGCGTCGACGTCGCGCAAGAAGACTCCGTTGCGAATGCGTTCCGCGAAGCCGGCGCGGTCGATATCCTCATCAACAACGCGGGGCAGGCGCAGGCCGCACCGTTCATCCACACCGACATGGCGCTCTGGCAGCGCATGCTGGACGTGAACCTCACCGGCGTCTTTCTCGGCACGCGCGCGGTATTGCCCGGTATGCTCGAACGCGGTCATGGCCGCATCGTCAACGTGGCAAGCACGGCAGGACAGATCGGCTATGCGTACGTCGCCGCTTATTGCGCTGCGAAGCATGGCGTGATCGGTCTCACGCGTTCGCTTGCGCTGGAAGTGGCGACCAAAGGCGTCACTGTCAACGCCGTGTGTCCCGGCTATACGGAAACAGAACTGCTGCACGCATCGCTTGAACAGATCACCAGCAAGACTTCGCGCACCGAACAGCAGGCGCGCGAAACCTTGCTTCGCTCGAATCCGCAACATCGCTTCGTGAGTCCCGAACAGGTCGCCAATGCAGTGCTTTGGCTCTGCCAGCCCGGCTCGGACGCCGTCACGGGGCAATCCCTTTCCGTCTCCGGTGGAGAAGTCATGTGACCAAGTCAACGAACATCAGGAAGCCCGCAGCGGCGGCTGAAACGAAACCGCCGCGCAAAGGCGTCGCCAAACCCGCGGAGAACGTCGTGGACCTCGAAATGAGCACGGGCGCGGATAGTCACATGGGCTTGCGTCTGTGGCTGCGCATGCTGACCACGACCAATCTCGTGCAGGCCGAATTGCGCAAGCGCTTGCGCAACGAATTCGATACCACATTGCCGCGTTTCGATTTAATGGCGCAGTTGGAGCGTCATCCGGAAGGCCTGAAGATGACCGAGCTTTCCCGTCGTTTGATGGTGACGGGCGGCAACATCACCGGCATTACGGATCAGCTCGAGAAAGAAGGACTCGTGTCACGCGACACCGACCCGAACGACCGCCGCTCGATCAGCGTGTGCCTGACACCGGCGGGTCGCAAGGCGTTCGACAAGATGGCGGTCGCGCATGAGCAATGGGTGGTCGAACTGTTCGGTGGTTTGAGCCTCGATGAAAAATCGCGCACTCATCAGCGCCTCGGCAAACTCAAGAAACATCTGCTCGACAGTCTGAAAGACTGATTCGCATCGAAACGAGGAGACATTCATGACACGATCCAACGCCGACGCCCTACTGGCCGGCAACCGCCTCACGTTGGCGAACCATGAAGCGCGGCACTTCGGCTGGTCGGTCGCCGACAAAGTCGCGACGATCACGCTGAATCGCCCTGAACGCAAGAACCCGCTGACCTTCGAGTCGTATGCGGAATTGCGCGACCTGTTCCGGCAATTGACCTATGCGACCGACGTCAAAGCAGTGGTCATTCACGGTGCAGGTGAAAACTTCTGTTCCGGCGGCGACGTGCACGACATCATCGCGCCGCTGATCGATCTGCCCATGCCGGAGTTGCTGCTCTTCACGCGCATGACCGGCGATCTCGTGAAGGCCATGCGCCATTGTCCGCAGCCGGTGATCGCGGCCGTCGACGGCGTTTGCGCCGGTGCCGGCGCCATCCTCGCGATGGCGTCCGACATGCGGCTCGGCACCGCCCGCAGCAAGCTCGCCTTTCTGTTCTCCCGCGTCGGCCTCGCCGGCTGCGATATGGGTGCCTGCGCGATCCTGCCACGCATCATCGGCCAGGGGCGCGCCGCCGAACTGCTCTTCACTGGCCGCTCGGCAAGCGGCGACGAAGGCCACGCATGGGGTTTCTACAACCGGTTGTGCGAACCAGCCGCGCTGCTTGAAGACGCGCAGAAGCTCGCAGCCGATCTCGTCGCCGGTCCGACCTTCGCGCATGGCATCACGAAGAAAATGCTGCATCAGGAATGGAGCATGAGCATCGATGAAGCGATCGAATCGGAAGCGCAAGCGCAGGCGATCTGCATGAGCACGCGCGATTTCGAACGTGCATATAGCGCGTTTGCTGCGAAGTCGCGTCCTGTGTTCGAGGGAGACTGAATTGAGCGCCCACACCGAACCGGATCTGCATAGCGCGCTGGCGTGGCCGTTCTTCGAGCCGCGCCATCGCGAACTGGCCGCGGGTATCGAAGCGTGGTGCCACGCGAATCTCTCGCACCAGGATCACAAGGACGTGGACGCCACCTGCCGTCATCTGGTACGTGAACTCGGCGCGGCGGGCTGGCTGACATATGGCGTGGGCGGCGTAGCCTACGGCGGCCACGGCGACACGATCGACACGCGCGCCGTCTGCCTGCTGCGCGAAACACTCGCCAAACACTCCGGACTCGCGGACTTCGCGCTGGCGATGCAAGGACTCGGTTCGGGCGCCATCTCGCTCGGCGGCACGCACGAACAAAAGACGCGCTATCTGCCGCGCGTCGCCAACGGCACGGCAATCGCGGCGTTCGCGCTGTCCGAGCCCGACGCTGGATCGGACGTCGCCGCCATGGCGCTCGCCGCTCGCGAAGACGGCGACGCCTACGTGCTCAACGGCGACAAGACGTGGATCTCCAACGGCGGCATCGCCGATTTCTATGTGGTGTTCGCGCGAACCGGCGAAGCGCCGGGCGCACGCGGCATCAGCGCATTCATCGTGGATGCGGATACGCCGGGGCTGGAAATCGCCGAGCGCATCGACGTGATCGCGCCGCATCCGCTCGCGCGTTTGCACTTTGCTGGAGCGCGCGTACCGCGCAGCCAGATGCTCGGTGCGCCCGGCGAAGGCTTCAAGCTCGCCATGCGCACGCTGGATATTTTCCGCACGTCGGTGGCGGCGGCATCGCTTGGCTTCGCGCGGCATGCGATGGCCGAAGGTCTCACGCGGGCCGCTTCGCGCAAGATGTTCGGGCAGACGCTCGGCGATTTTCAACTGACGCAAGCCAAACTCGCACAGATGGCCTTGACCATCGACAGCAGTGCGTTGCTGGTCTATCGCGCGGCCTGGTTGCGCGACCAGGGCGAAAACGTCACACGCGAAGCCGCGATGGCGAAATGGCACGCGAGCGAAGGCGCGCAACAGGTGATCGACGCCGCCGTGCAACTCTATGGCGGCATGGGCGTGCAAAGCGGCACGGCCGTCGAGATGCTGTATCGCGAGATTCGCGCGCTGCGCATTTACGAAGGCGCAACCGAAGTACAGCAACTGATTGTCGGACGCGATCTGTTGAAAGCACATGCTGCCGCCACTGCCGGAGCCCATACGCAATGAGCGCATCTTTCGAACGGCCCGTGCGGATCCGCTTCTCGCATTGCGACCCGGCGGGCATTGTGTTTTTTCCGCAATATCTGGTGATGACCAACGCGCTGGTCGAAGACTGGTTCAACGAAGGTCTGCATATCGACTACGCGCAGATGATCGCTCAACGCCGCGTCGGCTTGCCGATCGTCAAACTCGATTGCGAGTTTTCGCGGCCGAGCCAGATGGGCGAAACGATCACGCTGACGCTCAAGGTCGAGGCGATCGGCCGTCGCTCGATCAGGATCGAGATTGTCGGCCATTGCAACGGCGAAACCCGCTTCCGCGCGAAACAGGTGCTCGTCACGACTTCGCTGGAAATCGGCACCTCCATTGATATTCCCACCGACATCGCGAGCGCGCTCGCGACGTTCGCCCCACAGCCCGACTCCATTGAGGCGCATCGCTCATGAAAAAAGCTCTTCTCCCCGCCGGTTGGGTCAAACCACGCGGCTACGCGAATGGCGTCGCGGCGACCGGCACGCAGGTGTTCATTGCCGGCCAGATCGGCTGGGACGAACAGGCGCGTTTCCAGACGACCGACTTCGCCGCGCAAGCCATCCAGGCGCTCAAGAATGTGATTGCCGTTTTGCACGAAGCGGGCGGCAAGCCTGAGCACCTAGTGCGATTGACGTGGTACGTCACCGACAAGCGCGAATATCTCGCGTCCTTGAAAGACATCGGCCGCGCGTTTCGCGAATTGATCGGCGACTACGACATCGCGATGAGCGCGGTGCAGGTCGTCGCGTTGATCGAAGACGAAGCGAAAGTCGAAATCGAGGCGACCGCCGTGGTCCCGCAGTAACAGAGCAACAAAGCACACGAAAAGAAACCACCAAGCCAACCGAAGCGCATTTAGCCGGCTCAACGCCCGGGAGACCATGATGGAACCGTCAGCACACGTCGATACCTTCGCGCGCGACAATCTTCCGCCGCAGGATCAATGGCCTGTCTTTCTGCTCGACAACCCTGACGTTGCCTACCCGGCGCGCTTGAACTGCGCGACGGAGTTGCTCGACAGAACCATTGAGGCGGGCCACCGCGATCGTCCCGCGATCTGGTCCGATGTGGACGGCGCCCCACGCGCCACGACGTATGGTCAACTGTTGGCGCTGGTGAATCGCAGCGCGCATGTGCTGGTCGATGAAATGGGGCTAAAGCCCGGCAACCGTGTTCTGCTGCGTGGGCCCAACTCGCTGCATATGGCCGTGACGGCACTCGCGGCGCTCAAGGTCGGCCTCGTCGTGGTGCCGACCATGCCTTTGCTGCGAGCCAAGGAACTGAAACAGATCATCGACAAGGCGCAGGTTAGCGCGGCGTTGTGCGACGCCCGCCTGACCGCCGAACTGGCACGCTGCACCGATCCGCAAGACGAATTCTATTGCGCCGGCCTGAAGCAAACGCGCCTCTTCCACGACGACGCACCGGATTCGCTCGACACGCTCGCGATCAACAAGCCCGACCACTTCACCGCGTGCGACACCGCCGCCGACGACGTCTGCCTGATCGCCTTCACCAGCGGCACGACGGGCGCGCCGAAGGGCTGCATGCACTTTCATCGCGACGTCGTCGCCATGTGCGATCTGTTTCCGCGTCATGTGCTCAAGCCCACGGCGAACGATATTTTTTGCGGCACGCCGCCGCTCGCGTTCACGTTCGGCCTTGGCGGCTTGTTGTGCTTTCCGTTGCGCGTGGGCGCTTCCACGGTGCTGATCGAGAAGCTCACGCCCGAAACTCTGTTGCAGACCGTGGAGCGGTTTCACGCGACCGTCATGTTCACCGCGCCCACCTTCTACCGGCAAATGGCGCCACTGGTTGCGCACCACGACATCTCGACCTTGAAGAAAACCGTATCGGCGGGAGAAGCGTTGCCCGATTCGACGCGGCGACTCTGGCACGACGCGACCGGTATCGACATGATCGACGGTATCGGCGGCACCGAGTTGATCCACATTTTCATTTCGGCGCAGGGTGACGAGATTCGCCCGCATGCGATAGGACGCGCCGTGCCGGGTTACGTGGTGCAGGCCGTGGATGACGACATGCAACCGGTCGCGCCCGGCACGATCGGCAAGCTCGCGGTGCGTGGCCCGACCGGCTGCCGCTATCTCGCCGACGAACGGCAAATGAAGTTCGTGCGCGACGGCTGGAATCTGCCCGGCGATTCGGTCTATCTCGACGAGGACGGCTATGTGTTCTACCAGGCGCGCGCCGACGACATGATCGTCTCCGCCGGCTACAACATCTCCGGCCCTGAAGTGGAAAGCGTCCTGCTGCAACACGACGCGGTGTCCGAATGCGGCGTGATTGGCGTGCCCGATGAAACCCGCGGCCAGATCGTCAAAGCGTTCGTCGTGGTCAATCCCGGTTACGTCGCGGACGGCAAGCTGGTCGCGCAACTACAGGATTTCGTGAAAACTAGCGTGGCGCCGTATAAGTATCCACGCGAAATCGTTTTCGTCGATGCACTGCCGCGTACCGAAACCGGCAAGCTCAAACGGTTCGAGTTGCGTACGATGGGTTAGTGCGCATTTCCCGGGCAACCATCCTGCACGGGAGCGCAGACTCACCGCATGGCCGCCACTTTCATGGCGGCCATGTCGATCAATCCGCGAACGATTAAACGTTCGATATGCGGTCGATGGCGAGATCGAGAAACGCCCGCAATCTGCCCAACCTGCGCAGATCGCGATGGTAGCCAAACCACACATCTCGTCCTGGCGGCGCTTCCCCAAGATCGATTCGTTCGATCCCGGCGGTGTTGTCGCCCAACGGGCAAGGCAGAACAGCCAGCCCGCCTCGTTCCGCGCACATGCGCGCCTGCGCCTCGCGGTTGTTGCTGCCGAAAGCCACATGCGCGTTCGGCAAAACTTCACGCAGCCATTTCACGTCGGGTAGCGTTTCAAAGGCGCTGTCCATGGTGAGCAGCGCGTATCCCGTACCGTCGCCGCGCTGCGGCGGCACGATGTTCAACGGGCCGTACAACGCGTAGTCCATTTTGATGAACTTGCGCTGGATGACGTCGGCTTCATCGAACGGCGTGATCCGGAATAGCAGATCGGCGTCGCGACGCGCCAGATTGAGCCGCCGCGAATCGGTCACGAGTTCGATCGACACCAACGGGTTCACACGCAGAAACTCCGCGACGACCGGCGTCAACACATGCACGCCAAACCAGTCGGACGACGAAATCCGCAGCAAGCCGGTAAGTTGCTGTTGCTTCCCCGCTAACGCGCGCTCGAACGCGTGCGCTTCGTCTTCCATCCGCTCGGCAGTGGCGAACACCGCGGAGCCCTCTTCCGTCAGCACGAAGCCGTCCGCTGTGCGCTGAAACAGCGTCTGCCCGACCGATGCCTCCAGCATCCGCAGCCTGCGGCCGATAGTCGGCTGGGTCTGGCCAACCTGCCTTGCGGCGCGGCCCAACGTTCCCTCGCGGGCAATTGCCAGAAAGATCCGAACGTCGTTCCAGTCCATATAAACCCATGCAATTTTGTTTAGACAACGTGCAAAAACGTCGATTTACATACTTTCTCGCATGAACCACTATTAATCAAGCCGTTCCGGCACACCATCGAGAGAAATGTCATGACTATGCAAGCGCTTGTGCTCAACCGTTACAACGGTCCTCTGGAACTTACCGACCTCCCGACGCCGACAGCCGAACGCGGCCAGGTCTTGGTGCGCGTGAAGGCTGCCGGCCTCAATCCGCTGGACACCAAAATCCGCTCGGGTAACGCCGCGCATGCGAAGCACCCGCTGCCGCTGGTGCTTGGCATCGACATGGCCGGGACTGTCGAGGCAGTCGGCGAAGGCGTGAGCGGCTTCAGCGTCGGCGATGACGTGTACGGCATGACCGGCGGCGTGGGTGGCTTGCAGGGCTCGCTTGCGCAGTTCCAGGCCGTGGACGCACGATTGCTCGCTCATAAGCCGAAGAATCTCTCGATGAAAGAGGCCGCGGCGATTCCTTTGAGCTTCATCACATCCTACGAAGGCATCGCGGACCGGGCGAAGTTGCAGGCGGGTCAAACGGTGCTCGTGCAGGGCGGCGCAGGAGGCGTCGGCCATGTTTCGGTTCAGCTGGCGATTGCGATGGGCGCACAGGTCTTCGCGACGGTCAGCGCAAAGGATCTGGACGTGATCAAAGCGTATGGCGCTACGCCGATTGACTATCGTGCGAACTCGGTCGAAGCGTATGTCGATGCGTTGACCCAAGGCGAAGGGTTCGATCTCGTCGCCGATACCGTGGGTGGCGCGTCACTCGATGCTTCGTTCAAAGCCGTTAAGCAATTTGGTCACGTTGTCAGCGCATTGGGCTGGGGAACGCATGCGTTGGCTCCGTTGTCTTTCCGTGAGGCCACGTATTCGGGTGTCTTTACGCTGTCGCCGCTGCTCACCGGCAAACATCGCGAGCACCACGGCGACATGCTGCGTATAGCGGCCCGACTCATCGAGGAAGGCAAGCTGGTGCCGAAGCTGGACTCACGCAGTTTCGACTTCGGCAACGCGGAGCTTGCTTACCAGTCGATTGTCGATGCGACGAACACCGGAAAGATCGTGGTCGACGTGGACTAAGAACCGGGCGGGAATGTACCGTACGACGAAACGGTCGCGCATTCGCGGGATTTCGGGAAAAATAGCGAGGCGTCGTAGAGATACCCTCGCGTCATCGTTATGCCGGTGCATTGCCGCATACCGAAACCGGCAAACTCGAACGCTTCGAGTTGCAGACGATGGCCTGGCTCACATTCCCCAGGCAATCATTTTGCGTGGGATCGTTTTGCATGGGAGACACACCGCATGACCGCCTCTTTCATCGAAGTCGTCGCCCAGGATGGCGGCCGGTTCAACGCCTACATCGCCCGTCCGGCGCAAGGGTCGGGACCGGGACTCGTGCTGCTGCAGGAAATTTTCGGCATCAACGACATCATGAAGGCGACGGCCGACCGCTTCGCCGAAGAAGGTTACGTCGTGCTGGTGCCGGACCTGTTCTGGCGGATCAAACCGGGCATCGATCTTGGTTATGGCGAGGCCGACATGAAACAGGCGCTCGATTATCTCGGCCAGTTCGACACAGACCTGGCCATCGACGATATCGCCGCCACCATCGCGGCGTTGCGCACCCTGCCCGAACAGGCCGGCAAGGTAGGCACAGTGGGTTACTGTCTTGGCGGCAAGCTCGCGTTCCTGAGCGCCGCGCGCACCGATATCGACTGCGCGGTCAGCTACTACGGCGTGGGCCTCGAAGCGTATCTGGATGAAGTGCCGGCGATTCGCTGCCCGATGGTGTTTCACTTCCCCGAAAACGACTCGCACTGTCCGCCGGCAACCCGCGAACGGATCAGCGCGGCGTTACGTACGCGGCCGCAGATCGAGCAATACGTGTATCCCGGTTGCGATCACGCGTTTGCCGCGCCGTCGCGCCCGCAATACGACAAACCCGCCGCGATGATGGCGTATTCGCGCACGCTTGCGCTGCTGCGCAAAGTGCTGGGGCCCGTCTATGATCTCAACGCGCTGTGGGAAGCTCACTGCTATTACGAGTTCGCCACGCGCGACGTGGACGCCGTCATGCCGACCATGGTCGCGCAGCCCTACGTCAATCACGTTCCGACCATGACCGGCGGTGTCGGCCATGACAACCTGAAGCGCTTCTATACGCATCACTTCGTCAACTCGAATCCCGCCGATACGAAGCTGATTCCGATTTCGCGCACCATTGGCGCGGATCGTATCGTCGATGAATTCATTTTTAGCTGCACACATAGCTGCGAGATCGACTGGTTACTACCGGGCGTCGCTCCAACCGGTAAGTATTTCGAGGTGCCCATGCTGGCTGTCGTGTGTTTTCGCGGCGACAAGCTCTATAACGAGCACATCTATTGGGATCAGGCTTCCGTACTCGTGCAGGTCGGCTTGCTGAACCCCGAGGGACTGCCGGTCGCCGGGATCGAAAGCGCGCGCAAACTGCTCGACGAAACGCTGCCGTCCAATCAGTTGATGGGCGCCAAATCAAGCGTGTGAGCTGCGACTAGAGGCCTGCCTCTGCACAACGTCCTTATGATGTGACACTTCATTGGCCAACATCCCCCGACCCATGCTGACCGTTCATCATCTGAACAACTCCCGCTCGCAACGCGTCTTGTGGCTGCTCGAAGAACTTGGCGTTCCCTATGAGATCAAGCGTTACGAGCGCGATCCGGAAACGATGCTCGCGCCGCCCGAGTTGCGCGCGGTGCATCCGCTCGGCAAGTCGCCCGTCATTACCGACGATGGCCAGACTATCGCCGAGTCGGGCGCGATCATCGAATACCTGATCGACAAATACGGGCAGGGACGCTTTGCGCCGGCACCTGCCACGCCGGAGCGGCTGCGTTATACCTACTGGCTGCACTACGCGGAAGGTTCGGCGATGCCGCCGCTGCTGCTCAAACTCGTCGCGCTGCGCATTGCCAGCGCGCCGATGCCGTTCTTCGCCAAGCCAATTGCGCGCAAGATCGCCGCCACACTGCAATCGAGTTTTATCGATCCGCAGTTGAAGCTGCACCTCGGCTATATCAATCAGGAGTTGAGCAAGACCGGCTGGTTCGTCGGCAACGACTTCACGGCGGCGGACGTGCAAATGAGTTTTCCGCTCGAAGCCGCCACGGCGCGCGGCGGCATGGAAGGCCAGATTCCGGCGGTGGTGGATTTTCTCAAACGCATTCATGCAAGACCGGCTTACCAGCGGGCGCTGGAACGTGGCGGCAAGTACGAATTGCTTGGCGGCGATTGAGATCTGCGCGGCCCTGGAAATCGTAGTTGTGGGCCAAAAGTCGCGGATGCTAGACTGGAAAATCCCATTGTCGGCAACGCGTGTCGTCAAGCGCGTTTTTGACGACACGTTTTGTTAGCGCGTTTCGTCAGCGCGTTTCGTCGTCAACGCATGGCCCACTGGCTGGTCGGCGCAGCGCCGGGTTGCGTTTCTCTTGGCGCGGTGCCGACTTCAGCAGCCGCGCGTCCGGCATCCATCGACCACGGCCAAGGAGCCGCCCGCATGACCCATTCCATCCACGGCAACAAACGCTGGCTTGCACTGATCGTGCTGTGCCTCGGCGTGCTCATGATCGTGCTCGATACCACGATCGTGAACGTTGCGCTGCCGTCCATCGCGGCGGATCTCGGTTTTACCGAAACGTCCCTCGTGTGGGTGGTCAATGCGTACATGCTGACCTTCGGCGGCTGTCTGCTGCTGGGTGGACGGCTCGGTGATCTGTATGGACACCGCAAGTTGTTTCTTATCGGCATCACGTTGTTTACGTTGGCGTCGCTTGCGTGCGGCATTTCGAACTCGCAAGTGCTGCTCGTGTGCGCGCGGGCCGTTCAAGGTGTGGCGGGCGCTATCGTCTCTGCTGTTTCGCTATCGCTCATCATGAATCTGTTCACCGAACCCGGCGAGCGAGCGAAAGCCATGGGCGTGTACGGCTTCGTGTGCGCGGGCGGCGGCAGCATCGGCGTGTTGCTCGGTGGGTTGCTCACCAATCTGCTGAGCTGGCACTGGATCTTTCTCGTCAATCTGCCGATCGGCATCGCTGTGTACGCACTGTGTGTTGCGCTGTTGCCGTCGGCGCGCGGGCATGCGCATGGAGAGAAGCTCGACGTGGCCGGCGCGGTGTCCGTCACCGTTTCGCTGATGCTCGCCGTCTATGCCGTCGTGAATGGCAA
The DNA here is from genome assembly GCF_046028015.1 of Paraburkholderia sp. RL17-383-BIF-A. Taxonomy (NCBI): domain Bacteria; kingdom Pseudomonadati; phylum Pseudomonadota; class Betaproteobacteria; order Burkholderiales; family Burkholderiaceae; genus Paraburkholderia; species Paraburkholderia sp. RL17-383-BIF-A. The sequence goes on from NZ_JARESR010000011.1 coordinate 94,596, forward strand.
TGAAGCTGGCTGGACTTCGGCGCAGACGCTCGGCTTGCTGTTCGCCGCGTTGACGCTGCTTGCCGTGTTTCTGGCGATCGAATCGCGCGTCCAGCATCCTTTGATGCCGCTCGGTCTGTTCCGCTTGCGCAATGTTGCGACCGCGAACGTGGTCGGCGTGCTGTGGGCGGCTGCAATGTTTGCGTGGTTCTTTATTTCCGCGCTGTATCTGCAGCGCGTGCTCGGTTATCGGCCGTTGCAGGTCGGGCTCGCGTTCTTGCCGGCTAATCTGATCATGGGGTTCTTTTCGCTTGGGCTGTCGGCGCGGGTGGTGATGCGCTTCGGCCTGCGTGTTCCGCTTGCGGTAGGGCTGCTGGTCGCGGCGTGCGGTCTTGCGTTGTTCGCCCGAGCGCCGGTTGGCGGCAGCTTTGTGCTCGACGTCATGCCGGGGATGATTTTGCTGGGCTTCGGCGCCGGTATTGCATTCAATCCGATGCTGCTGGCCGCTATGAGCGATGTCGATCCGAGTGATTCAGGACTCGCGTCCGGAATCGTTAATACGTCGTTCATGATGGGTGGCGCGCTTGGGCTTGCGGTACTGGCGAGTCTTGCTGCGGCGCGGAGTGAGGCGATGCAGGGGGCGGGTGATGCCGTGGCCGCGCTGAATAGTGGGTATCACGTCGCGTTTTTGTTCGGGGCGATTTTTGCGGCCGCGGCGGGGGTGATGGGTGGGGTGTTGTTGCGGACGGGGGTGGCGAGTGGAGTTCAACACGAAAGCCACGGCGGCCAGCACGCGCCAGCCACAGAAGGGCAGTCGAGAGCCGCTGGAAACAATGCCGCAAGCGAGAATTATTGAGCAGCCGTAGACCTGTTGCCGGGCGGCTGGGTTAGTACGTTTCGATTGGGACTTGTGTGGGAGCAAGGCACTGTTTGACGAAGATCTGTCCGAACGCGATCAGTCTGAGCATGGCGGCCAAGCCGCTTCGCTGTTGAAAACCGCAAGCACGATCAAATACGGCAGCCTGCGTCGAGCTATGCTGGTTCCATGCTGACATGAGATCCCACATGAACCCGGTTGGAAAAGCGCTGTGGTTTATCGAAAGCCACTTTGCCCGCGAGTTGTCACTGGAAGACATCGCCGACTGCGGATGCGTGTCGCGCTTTCACCTGGCGCGCGCCTTCGAAGCGGCCACGGGCTTTTCGGTGATGCGCTATGTTCGCGCGCGTCGGTTGAGCGAATCGGCGCGGCGCCTGGCGAGCGGCGCACCAGACATTCTCGCGGTCGCCATCGAAGCCGGCTACGGTTCTCACGAGGCATTCACGCGCGCATTTCGCGAGCAATTCGGGCTCACGCCCGACGCGCTGCGCGCGCGTGGCCATCTCGACAATCTCGCCATCGTGGAGCCGATCAAAATGGACGAAACCCTGCTAGCCCATCTCGAACCGCCGCGCTTTGAAGACGGTAAAGCGCTTCTGGTTGCGGGTCTGAGCGAACGCTATACCTGCGAAACCTCCGCTGCGATCCCATCGCAATGGCAGCGCTTCAACCACTACTTCGGCAAAGTGCCGGGCCAGATCGGCAACGTGGCGTACGGCGTCTGCTACAACGCCGACGACGCGGGCAACATCGACTATCTATGCGGCGTCGAAGTCGGCGATTTCTCGGCATTGCCGGGCGAGCTGAGCCGCTTGCGCATTCCCCCGCAACGCTACGCGGTGTTCAGTCACCGCGAGCATGTTTCGGCCATCCGTCGCACCTGGAACACGATCTGGAATCAATGGTTGCCGGCATCGGGACAAGTGCCTGCGGATGCGCCGAATTTCGAGCGATATGACGAGAAGTTCGATCCGGTGAGTGGAATGGGCGGGCTCGAGATCTGGTTGCCGTTGAAGATATGATCGACGCGATTGTCGACACGCGGGTGGATGCGTATCGCCCCCCACCCACGCATAACCCGCACCCAACCCCACCTCATCAAACATCTCCCGCCCAATACGCGAACGTTGCATTAACGATCGCCGGTTGCAACAGGAAGTCGTGCGCCGCCTGCGCCAGATCTGCCCGCACGGGTTTGATCGTCCCGGCGGCCATCGCCAGCAAGGCGAGTTCGGCCGCGTTCTCCATCGAGACTGCGAGATAAATGCTTTCTTCAATCGAAGCACACGCACAGATATAGCCGTGATTGACAAGCAAAGCCGAGCGCCGGTCGCCTAATGCCGCGCTGATGATTCGGCCTTCTTCATCGTCGATTGGCACGCCGGGCCATTCCTCAAGAAAGCCGCAGTCGTTGTAGAACATGCAGGCGTCCATATGCGCGACCGGCAACGGTATACCCAGCATCGAGAGCGCGCTGATGTGTCGCGGATGCGTGTGCACAATCGCATGAACGTCCGGCCGATGTCGATAAACCCACGTATGAAACCTCACTGCCGGGTTCGGAGTTCCGTCGCCTTCCAACACCGTCAGTTCATCGTCCACCAGAATCATCGATGCGGGCGTCACCTCTGCAAAGCTTTTTCCGAGAGCCGGCGTCCAGTATCCGCGGTTCGACGCATCGCGCCACGTGATCTGACCGGCGAGACTCGCCATATGACCTTTCGCGTGCAGGATGCGGCAGGCATCGGCGAGTTTTTCGAGGGGGAAGGACGCTTGCGCGTTCCCGATGCCCGTAATGGTTGACCGTTGTTTCATTGAATCACTCTCCTTGCGAATGGCGCGGCGTTGGCGTCGTGGGGGCGCTTTTCATCAAACGTGTGCAAAGCACGGCGAGCGCCGCGAGTGCGCCGACATAGATCGCGATCGGCTGCAGACCGTGATATTGCGCCACCAGTGAAGTCGCCACGATCGGCGCCAGCCCGCCACCAATCGCCGCTGCAAACTGAATACCGATCGATATGCCGGAAAGCCTCACATTGACTGGAAACTGCGCGGCAAAGAGTGCCGACTGCGGACCGAATAGCAACGCATAGTTGAACCCTAGCGCAATAGCCACCGCAACCTGTAACGCCGTGAGGCTGCCGCTATCGATCCACCGCAGCAGAGGCACGACGCTAAGCGCCATGACGACAGCGCCGAACATATAGAACCGGCGTACGCCTACCCGGTCGGCCAGCCAGCCGAATAGCGGCAAGGTGACGATCTGGATTGCCGCGCCGATCATGACGGTCTGCAACACCGCGCTACGGCTGAATCCCAAACGCGTCGACGCGTAAGAAACCAGAAATACGGTGAGTACGTAGTAAAGCGTCACTTCGGGAAGCTTCGCGCCGATTGCCAGCAGCAATGACTTCTTATGACGCGTGAGCAGTTGCCACAGCGGCACGTCTACCCGTTGTCGCCCGCTTGCGGCTTTTTCGAAGGCGGGCGACTCACCAACGCTTCGCCGTACGAATGCGCCTAGCAAGACCAGCGCGATGCTGGCAAGAAACGGAATACGCCATCCCCAGCTTTGAAAAGCCTCTTCCGGCAGTCGGCTCAAGAGACTGAACGCCGATGTAGAAAGAAGTAAGCCGATCGGCGGACCCATTTGAGGCAGGCTTCCGAAGAGGCCCGCGCGACTGGACGGCGCATGCTCGACTGCCATGAGCACGGCTCCGCCCATTTCGCCGCCCAGCGCGATGCCTTGCAAAATGCGTAGCGCGACGAGCAGCACCGCGGACCACGTGCCGATCACGGCGAAGTTCGGTATCAGACCAATCGCAATGGTAGAAAAGCCCATCAGGAACAACGAGAAGGTCAGCACGGACTTGCGGCCGAGCCGATCGCCAAAATGCCCGAACAGGATGGCGCCGAGCGGCCGCGCGAACAGCCCGGTCGCGAATGCGCCGAACGACGCGAGTGTCGCGCTCGTCGGGTCGAGGTTGGGAAAGAACTGCCGGTTGAATACGAGCGCGGCGGCCGTGCCGTAGGCGATAAAGTCAAAGCCCTCGATGATCGATCCGACTGTGGCCGAGATGACCGCCTTATAGCGGGCCGGCAGCGGCGATCTGCGCGTTGTTGTGCTCACGCCTTCGAGCGCGGAAAACGGGTCGTTCACGGGTGATCTCCTCACTTCGGTGGTCGGCGGGAGGCGGCCGAACTGGCGTCAGTATTGGTCCGGTGAACGACGCGGGATATGTGCCCAGAAATAACTCTGGATTAACCTGAAGTTATCGCGCCTTGCGGGCCCGCGCGCAAGGCAATTTCAAGTGCGGCGTCGAACGCCCGCGACTGGCCGCGCACGCTGCGTGATATCGCGACCAGCCGGCGCGATGGGACCGCATTCAACGGCGTACGGCGCAGCCCACGATCCTCGACCATATCGCGCGGCAAGCTCTCCGGCAGGACAGTCACGCCGCCGCTGATCGACACGAGCCGCAAACTTAGTTCGAGCGAATCGCATTCGATATACGGCTGCACACTGCCGCCCAGCGATCGTTCGACCATGCGGCGCAACGCGTAAGGTTTTGGCGGAAGGATCAGTTTCAGCGCGGCCAGGTTGGTCAATGCATGCGCGTCTGTATCGTCGTCTGCGGCGGTGTACAAGGCCAGCCGCTCTTCGAAAAGCGGTTCGCTGATTAGATCCGGCACATCCACTGCGGTCTCGTAGACGAAGCCGATATCCGCTTTGCCGCGCTCCACGCTTTCGACCACGTTCGCGGAACTGTCGCAGTGAATGGTGAGGTGAACATCGGGATAGAGCGCGAGCATCTGACGGCTCAACTCCGGAACGAAATACGCGATCAACGTTTGAACGGTTGCAATGCGCAGCGTCCCGCCCTGCCGCGACAGATGCCCCGAATGTTCGAACGCGGCGTCGAGCGAATTCAGCAGCGGCTCGACTTTCAAAAAGAGCGCGTGACCGTCGGGCGTCAGCTGCATGCCGCGGCCGTGGCGAAGAAATAGCTTCGTGTCGAGCGCTGTTTCGAGTGCGCGAATCTGCTTGCTCAGAGCGGGCTGCGTGATAGCGAGAATCTCGGCTGCCTCGCGCAGCGAACTCGCCTTCGCTACGGCGACGAACATGCGCAATTGATTGTCCCGGCTGGCAAGCGTTTTCATAGAAAGGAGGATTGGTGGATGAAATGCCGCTGGCGTACATGTTACCCATCCGGTGAGCCGATCGCGGCGGGCAGCATCGATCGACTGCGGATGTTGTCCGTGCAGTCGATGATCACGGCATGGACACGGTTCTATGATTGTCGGCGCTTTATGAGCCGACCCCGATCAGGAACAAGACCGCAGCGAGACAGCGATTGTGGGTCGTCTGGAAGACTGTGCCCAATAAGCTATATCGAGCGATGCGGCGCTGCACCGCATCTGCTTCGGAATGCGCTTGCCGTTCGTTCCGAGCTCTGAAGATTCGCTGCGAACGACAAGCACAGGTTCAGGAGCGCACAGAGGGCGCCGCGGCTAACAAGCCGCGCAGAAACACCATGATCATATGGCCGATGGGTGCGTCGGAAAGCAGCGACCGCTGCAAAGCGAGGCCCTGCGAAAGCCCCATGAAGGACGCCGCCAAGACGGTCGGCGATTCGGGCGGCACTTTTTCCAGTCTGGCGAAGATCTGCCCGATGCAATAGGCAAGGCCATAACGGTGAGCGTCCAGCAACGCCTGTGAGGCTTCTTCAAAAACGGGATTGCGACGCCCCTGAAGCTTGAATTCAACGCCCAACACCGACCACTCGGGCTCGGCATCGAGTGTCTGCGCCCAGACTTCCAACGCGCTCAAAATGTCGTCCGCGGACGAGGATGGGTCATTCAACGTACGGACGATATCGCCCACTTGCGCCTTTGACCGCTCTCGCATCAATTCGACGAACAGCTCTTCCTTGCTCGCGAAATTCGAATAGAAAGCGCCCTGCGTGTAGCCTGCTTCGGCCGCGATATCTCTTAGAGAAGTGGCGCCGAAGCCTCGCTCGACAAACAGCCGCTTCGCCGCGGCAAGCAAATGCGTGCGCGTTTGCAATCGGCTTTCTTCGCGGCTCAGGCGCGGGGGTGGGGTCGCCTTCTTCATGGCCGGAAGGATATCAGTTGATATTTAAAATTCAACTGGCTATTATTACGAATCCATTTCGCATATCACTTGATATGCGAAATCAGGAGCCTCGGGTGGTCCTCTGAGCGTGCTTACGCAACGCGATGAGGGCGAGCCTGCGGAGTCAACTGCGAGCCAACCGCAAACACCAGGGCGCAATGCAACAACCTGGTCATGTACTACGGAAAGAAAGCATGAGCAGCAGGGTAAAGATGTTGAAGCAGCAACTCGCCCAACTCGATGAGCGGATATTGGTCGCCTGGCAGCAGGAACAGAAAGCCGCGATCGAACACGTCCGGCAGGTCATGAACTTCTTCAACCTTGTGCCGAACCAGTTGCGCGTCGACCGGCGCGGCAGGTACAACACCAGGCCGCCTCAAATGAAGTATCAGGACCCCGTCACCGGCGCGACGTGGAGCGGCCGTGGCCGCGCGCCTTCGTGGATCCGCAACCGGCGCTACGACGATTTTCTGGTTAAGCAGCCTGACGACGCCGGATCGAACTAAGGGTTGCAGACGTTCAAGCGTATTCCATGCGCCCTTGATCCGCGAGTTTGATAAGGATGTCTATCTCTTTGCGAATCATCATGGTGCGCACAGAGTAACGTCGATCAAGCCGCCCGCCCTCAGGCAAGCGTTCGAATCGAGTTGCTGATACCGCGCGCGCAATCGATCACGGCGGGGGCCAAGCGTGCTTCAGCTTCCGCCGGCGTCCACCGGCTCGTCGGCGCAACGACGTGAACCGCACCGACCGGCCGACGCTCCCCGTCGAGCACCGGCGCCGCGATCGTCATATCGCCGATGAACAGTTCCTCGCGGTTCGACGCATAGCCATTGCGCCGTCCGAGCGCGAGCCGCGTCACGATCTCGTCGATATCCGTTACGGTGTACTGCGTATGCGCAACGCGATCGCTCGCGAGCAGCAGCGCATGTGACTCGTTTTCCGGAAGCGCCGCGAGATACGCTCTCCCCGACGCCGTGCAGTACATCGGAATGCGGCTGCCGATCGGCATGTGAATCGGCACGAACTTCATACACACGAAGCGCGCCACGTAGACCATATCGACGCCATCCGGCTCGGTCAGATTGGTCGTCTCGCCGGTGACATTGGTGAGTTCGGAGAGAAACGGATTGGCGACGTCGATCAACGTGTCCGCAGCCAGATAGTTGAAGCCGATCTGCATCACACGCGGCGCCAGTTGATAGCGCCTGGTACGCGGATGCTTACGCACGTAACCGAGTTTCTCCAGCGTGTAGATCATGCGTTGCGCGGAGCTTTTGGTGATTGCCGTGGCCTCCGCGACTTCCGGCAATGTCATCGACCTTCGCTGTGCACTGAACGCGCGCAGCACCGCGATGCCCTTCTCCAGCGACTGATTGAACAGTGCGTCCGGCGTTTCCTCCGGTTCCGGGGGCGCTTCCGGCGGTGCGTTGAGCGTCTTGCGTGTCATGGAATCACCCAATTGTTCTCTATCGTTATTGACTCTAGCATATCGTATATCGATACGCAAATTTCATCCACCGATATTTTTGATTCGAATAATATGCACCAACTGATGGTTACCGATATTCCGAACGACCGTCGTCAACTCGTGGAGAGACTCATGTTCCAGTTCGCCAAACGCTTCGCCAGTGTCTTTGCAACAGGATTGCTGCTCGCCGGTGCGCCGGCCTTGTCCGTGGCCGCCACTACGTACGAGATTGGAGCGACGGCCACCGGTGTGCCGTTCACCTTTCTCGATGTGAAGACCAATTCGATCCAGGGCCTGCTGGTCGACGCGATCACCGCGACCGGCAAGGCGGCGGGCTTTGACGTGAAGATCGAACAAACCACGTTCTCCGCGTTGATTCCGTCGCTGACCACGAAGAAGATCGACATCATCTCGGCGGCCATGCTGAAAACGCCGGCGCGCGAGCAGGTCGTCGATTTCTCCGACACCGTGTACTCCTATGGCGAAGGCCTGATCGTGCGCGCCGACGACAAAGGACAGTACACGTCCATGGACGACCTCAAGGGCGAAGTGGTCGGCGCACAGGTCGGCACCGCGTTCGTCGATGCATTGAACAAGAAGGGCATCTTCAAGGAAGTGCGCACCTACGATTCAGTCGCCGACATCATGCGCGACGTCGCGCTCGGCCGCATCAAGGCGGGCTTCGGCGACCATCCGATTCTGGCCTACCAGCTTCAGCACAATCCCAATCCGCAATTGCGCCTCGTCAGTGGCTATCAACCGTCGGTGAAAGGCCAGGTGTGCTTCGTCGTGCGCAAGGGCGACACGGCGACGCTGGAGCAGTTGAATGCCGGCATCAGAAAGATCAAGGCCGACGGTACGCTCACGCAAATCGTCAAGAAGTGGCAGGTGGAATGACGTCGCTTTCCGAATAAGGAACGTCCGCCATGTTCTTCCAGAACGCCGTCGAGTTTCTGCCGATCCTGCTCAAAGGCGCGGTTGTCACGATCGAGATCACCTTCTGCTCGTTCGTTCTGAGTACCGTGCTCGGCCTCGTGCTTGCGCTGATGCGCGTGTCCAGCAACCGCATCGTATCGAACGCCGCCGCGACTTTTATCAACGTGATCCGCGGCCTGCCCATCATCGTTCAGCTCTTTTACATCTACTTTGTGCTGCCGGACCTCGGCGTGCAATTGTCGGCGTTCCAGGCGGGTTTCATTGGCCTTGGCGTCGCGTACTCGGTGTATCAGGCGGAGAACTTTCGCGCCGGCATTCAGGCGATCGATCACGGGCAGATCGAAGCGGCGCAGTCCATCGGCATGCGCGGCGCAATGATCATGCGGCGCGTGGTATTGCCGCAGGCGTTCCGGATCGCACTGCCGCCATATGGCAATACGCTCGTGATGATGCTCAAGGACTCGTCGCTCGCATCGACTATCACCGTCGCCGAAATGACGCGCGCCGGACAGCTCATCGCTTCGTCCACGTTTCAGAACATGACGGTCTTCACGCTGGTCGCGTTGCTTTACCTCGGACTCAGCCTGCCGCTCGTCTATGGATTGCGGCGACTCGAACGCCGTCTCGGACTGAAGGGAAAACGATGATCAAGGTCGACTCGATTCACAAGCGGTTTCACGATCAGCATGTGCTCAAAGGCGTCAGTCTGAGTGTCGAACGCGGTCAGGTCGTGTGTCTGATCGGTCCGTCCGGATCAGGCAAATCGACGCTGCTTCGATGCATCAACGGACTGGAGCGGCACGACGCCGGCACGATCACGGTGGAAGGCCAGGCCGTCGACGCAGCTTCGAAACAGATCCACGACCTGCGCGCGCAGGTCGGCATGGTGTTCCAGCGCTTCAATCTGTTTCCGCACCGTACCGCGTTGGAAAACGTGTTCGAAGGTCCGGTATTCGTGAGAAAAGAAGCGCGTGCACAGGCACGCGAGCGGGCCCGCCATCTGCTCGAGAAGGTCGGCCTCGCGCATCGCATGGACGCGTACCCCGCCGAGATGTCGGGCGGACAGCAACAGCGTGTGGCCATTGCGCGCGCGCTGGCCATGGAACCAAAAGCGATCCTCTTCGACGAGCCGACTTCGGCACTCGATCCGGAACTGGTCGGCGAAGTACTGGGCGTGATGCGCCAACTCGCCGACGACGGCATGACCATGATCGTCGTCACGCATGAGATGGGCTTTGCGCGCGAGGTCGCCGATCGCGTGTGCTTTCTTCATGACGGCACGATCCACGAGGAAGGCTCCGCCGCCGATCTGTTCGAACGTCCGCGCAATCCTCGCACTCGCGAGTTTCTCGGCAGGATGCCCACGCTTACCGACGCCCCCCGGATTTGAAAACATCATGAGCCTGGTTGAAGTTGCAAAGCCGTTGCCTCCCTCTTTGTGGGCGGCAACGGCGGAACCCGCGGTCGATACACCGCCGCTAGACGGCTCGGTCACAGCGGACGTGGCGATTGTCGGCGCCGGTTACACGGGTTTGTCGACGGCCTTGCATCTCGCGGAACAAGGCATACGCGTCTGTGTAATCGACGCCAACGAGCCCGGTTGGGGCGCGTCCGGCCGTAATGGTGGCCAGGTGATTCCCGGCCTGAAATACGATCCCGACGAACTCATCCGACGCTACGGCCCACGCGATGGCGAAGCACTCGTGCAAATGGCGGGCGGCGGCGCCGATTCGGTTTTCGCACTGATCGAGCGCCATGGCATTCAGTGCAACGCGACTCGCGCCGGCTGGATTCAGCCGACCCATTCGAGCAAGCTGCTCGGCACACTACACAACCGGGCGCAGCAGTGGGCGTCGCGCGGCGCGCCGGTCGAATTGCTCGACCGTACGCAGATATCGAGGCGGCTCGGCACGGACGCATTCGTCGGCGGTTGGGTCGACCTGCGCGCGGGCAGCGTGCATCCGTTGAGCTATGCGCGCGGCCTCGCACGCGCGGCGCAAACGGCGGGCACGGCGATACACAGCGGAACCCGTGCTGCGAGCGTCGAGCGTGGTCCGAAAGGATGGAGGATTCGCACGGCACAGGGTTCGCTCATCGATTCGAAGCAGGTGCTGCTGGCAACCAACGGTTATACGGATGGGCTTTGGCCGCAACTCGCTCAATCCGTGATCGCCGCAAATAGCTTTATCGTCGCAACGAGGCCGCTACCTGATGATGTCGGCGCAACGATTCTGCCCGGTGGCGAAGTGGCTTCCGATTCACGGCGACTGCTGCTCTATTTCCGCAAGGACGCACATGGACGTCTGCTGATGGGCGGACGCGGCCCCTTTCGCGAGCCTCGCAATGCCGCGGATTGGGCGCATCTCGAACGTGCCGCCCGGTTGATGTTTCCACAACTGAAGGACATCGAATACGAATACCGATGGGCGGGTCGTATCGCCATCACCCGCAACTTTTTGCCGCACGTGCATGTGCCGGCAGAAGGGATGACGATCGCGCTGGGTTACAACGGACGCGGCATTGCAATGGCGACGACGTTAGGAAAACATCTGGCCGCTTTGATCGGCGGGACGACACGTGGCTTGCCGCTTCCGCCGACCTCTATCGAACCTGTGCCGTTTCATGCGTTGCAGCGGTTTTATATCAGCGCGGGCGTGGCATGGTATGGACTGCTCGATGCGCTTTCTTGAAGCATAAGTTCGGGTGTATGCGGTGTGGCTGGCGCAGCTCCTATTGAATCGGTACGCATCCTTTTCGGCATGAATAAGAGTCGGCGGCACAGCGATTGCTGCGCTTTTGGTCGGGCAGGCGACGACCGTCTGTTTCTTTATTCAGTCCGATAAGGAGGGATGGATCATGAGCAAGGCAATCAGCACATTGATCGCGGCCATCGCCGCACTTACGCTGTCGGGTGGCGCTTATGCACAGACAGCGGGAGGTTCGAACGGCACCGGTTCAGCGGGTAGCACGGCAAGTCCCGCGAATCAGGTGAATCAGCCGAGCAGTGGAATGAGTGGTTATGGCACGCCTGGCGCTACGAATTCGGATAGCGGGATGGCGACCAGGGCGCCGAATTCGGGTTTGCCGAGTGGCTCGAATAGTAGCTCTACATCTGGGACCAGCGCTCCTAAAAGCAACAACACGTTGGCGAGGCCAAGTGTCGTTTCGCCTGCCGCTGGCCAATGAGAGATGTAAAGCTCAAGACCAACCGCGAATATGAGCGTAAGTAATTTCGACTTGCGCCCCACTTCCGCAGTAGCAGGAATGAGTCAATACGACCGGCCTCCGCCGGCGCACGCTGCCGAGCGTTGCAGAGAGCGAGGACTTCGCCACAGCACGCGCGGTGACGGATGCGTGAGTATCGATGAGGGTGTAACCTATTCACGCCTCGGTGGAGAAGGCCATCGCGAGTCAGGGCTCGATTCGTAGCTGACGATTTTCGTCGAAGTCCGTCGCGGAGAAATTCGGGTCGGTCATTCGCCATTGGTCGCATGAAGGGCCGCTGCCCGGTCGGACAGCGGTCATTCGTCTTTTCCTGACATTTTCCTAACGGTCGCGCCACTACACGCTTAGTCGGCACACCGTAATCTGGATCGTCCCGATCTTTTAAAAGTATGTGGTCTCTGGGCTACCAAACAACCGCAACTGTAATGGGATAGTAAAAGGAATCCTTAACATTGGCGATTTTCTCTACCCATCCTTCATTGCGATTAACCGTTCTCGCTATGTTCGGGATCTAACAGAACAACGCATACAGAGCAAATATGATCTAACCGCTGCGGAGCATCGTCTGCCATGAGCAACTGTCAGTTATATAAATTACAGTCTGCTTTCGTTCGCAACCAATCAGCTGGCTGCGAACAATGCTGCAGAGTGCACATATAACTCGGAACATAAATCAGGAAACCGAATGGATATGGCGACCCAACATGCTCCTGATCTTGGCGGCAACGCATTCATCGGGTCCCCTAGCCGGTTTCCGGAATATCTCTCTTCGTTAGAACGCAACGGTTTTCTTTGCGTACCGGACTTTGCATCGGCTGACGACGTACAGTTCATCAATGCCACACTGCAGAAACTCCTGCGCGATGGTACGGGTTTCAAGGAAGGCGCTCGGCGCGACCTGGTCGATCCCAACGATTCCCTAGGCTCCGATAGCTTGACCGAACTGGTGTTGCCGCACAACTATGCGCCCGAGCTTCATCAGACACGCTATTTTGCCGACGCCCTTCGGCTCGCCCGCGCCATCCTTGGACCCGAAGCCGAGTTTGCCTTCGACCATGCCATTCTCAAGCCCGCACTGCATGGCGCACAAACGCCGTGGCATCAGGACGAGGCATATCAGTCGGGCCCGGAGCAGGGGCGCCGGCAGATCGCGGTGTGGATGGCAACCTCGGCGGCAACGCTCGAGAACGGGTGCATGCGTTACGTGGCGGGCTCGCATCTGGGCGAAGTCCTGACACATCGTCCCTACCAAGGAGACGAGCGGGTTCATGGGCTCGAATGCATCGACGCATTCAATCCAGACGACGTGAACTACTGCCCTGTCGAGGCTGGCGGAATCGTGATTCATAGCGGACGCACGCTGCACGGCGCTGGTCCAAACCAGACGACTAGTGCACGTCTTGCCTACATCGTCGTCTTCGCTGCGCCCGGCGCTGTGGAACATGTACCACGGGAATTCAGCTGGCTGCAGCGGCCCGCCGAGGCGGCTTCACAACGCCGTCGGCAATGGCTGATACGAGGGGGCGTGCTGATCGAGGTCGCTCGCAAAGTCCGGCGTTCACGTCAGCGCGCAACAAGCGGATTCGCACAGCAATTGCAGCAGGCGCTCATGCGTCGAATTCGCGGAAGACTGGGTGGCCGCGGCGCGTCGAAATCCAAGTAGTGCGCAAGACGTTTTCGAGGAGCGTCGCTCCCCATAGAAAGGCGCTGGTGGCAGGGCGTTGGATCAACGCGGCAGAGCCCGCGGAACGCGACATTCGTCGCTTAATGCGATCACGAGCCGCAGTGGGTTGGGAGTGCCAGTTCATCGATTCAAATAGCGGGCGTCCAGTTGCTTGATGCCACCGGCGTGAGCAACGGGACACCTTGCTCACGCCGGATCTAGCACGTTTCAATGTCGGCATTGGCCGAACAATGCGTATTAGGATCACCACCAAGCTTCGCAGTTCCTCCTGCCGACGTGGTTGCGATGACGAGCGATACGCACGTACGCCGCAAAAAAGAAAAATCGCTTTAAACAATACTATCCAACGCCTTCGCAAGCCTCGCTACCGCAGCTTCGACGTCATGCAGCTTGTCCAACCCAAACAATCCAATGCGGAAGGTCTTAAAATCCTCAGGCTCGTCGCATTGAAGCGGAACGCCAGCCGCAATCTGCAAACCCGCATCGGCAAACTTCTTACCCGATCGAATTCCATCATCGTCGGTGTAGCTGACGACAACGCCCGGTGCCTCAAACCCTTCAGCCGCCACGCTTCTAAACCCCTTATCCGCAAGAAGTGACCGAACACGCTTCCCAAGCTCAAGCTGCTCCGCTCTCACTTTATCGAAGCCGTATGCCTCGGTCTCCTTCATAACGTCACGCAACGTAGCGAGACCGTCCGTAGGCATCGTCGCGTGATACGCGAACCCACCGTTCTCGTAGGCTTCCATGATCTGCAGCCATTTGCGAAGATCACACGCGAAACTGGTACTCGTCGTCCCGTTGATTCTTTCGCGGGCAAGCTCGCTCAGCATGACCAGACCGCAGCACGGCGACGCGCTCCATCCCTTTTGCGGTGCGCTGATCAGGACGTCAACGTCGCTCGCCTTCATGTCGACCCAGACCGTACCGGAGGCAATGCAATCCAGTACGAACATGCCGTCGACGGCATGCGCAGCGTCGGCCACCGCGCGCAAATAAGCGTCCGGCAGCATGATCCCGGATGCGGTTTCGACATGCGGCGCAAAGACCAGATCCGGCTTGTGTTCCCTGATTGCGGCGACCACGTCTTCGATAGGTGGCGGTGCATAGGCAGCCTGTCTCCCTTCTTCGACCGGGCGCGCCTTCAGCACGATCGATTCAGACGGAATGCCGCCCATGTCGAAAATCTGCGTCCAGCGGAAACTGAACCAGCCATTCCGGATGACCAGGCACTTCCTGTTCGTTGCGAACTGCCGGGCGACGGCTTCCATGCCGAACGTCCCGCTGCCAGGTACAACAACGACCGACTTCGCGTTGTAGACCTTCTTCAGAGAATCGGAAATATCGCGCATCACTCCTTGAAAGAGCTGCGACATATGATTGATTGATCGGTCGGTGTAAACGACTGAGTATTCGAGGAGCCCCTCGCGGTCGACATCGGGAAGTAAGCCTGGCACGTTTGTCTCCGGTTATAGATGAATATTTGTACGTGAAACAGATTCTAGCGAAAGCTATGTGCGGCTGCGGCAAAAAGCATTTTGCATTGCTGCTGCCGGCCCGTGGCGCCGGTCGCTGCCAGGCCAGCGGGGCATCCGCCTGGCTTGATAGAACGAGCCACTCCGTCGGTTTGAACCGTCGCCTCGCCCTCCGCAGACCCGCTTCCTACTTGGAACTATACTAGGACACTTGGAGGTCCCCATGCCCGACCACGACAAACCGCATCCACTCCGCCCGTTCCTGAAAAATTGGATTTGGGAGCATGGACGGATCGGCACTCGCTATCTTGACTACGCGGATGCCGAGATCAAGTTTGATGAAGGCAAGAAATCGCATTTCGCAGCCGAGAAATACACCTACGTACCCCTCGGCAAGGACGCTCAAGACGACGTGTCCAAAGATGGTCCCGCGATCCAGGAAGCGGGACTCGCCCGCTTTCTGCGAGCCGCGCAATTGGGCACGCCAGAGGAAGCAGGTTCTGTCGCGGAGGTTCAACGCGCCGTGCAGGACTGCGTCGAACTCGGCCTGTTCAGCGCCTATCAATCACAGGCTCGAGAAGCATTTGGCCGCTACGCGCAAGAACCCATGTTCGACGACGAGATTCGCGCAGCGGTTGTCGACGACATCAGGCGTATGTACGCTGGCATGCCAGAACAACTGGCGCTATACGATTTCAGCGTGCTTTACGGCTTGCCCACACCGCTGCTGATCAACGAGGCGCCGTTCATCGACTGGCGTGTGCGCGCCAGTCCGGCACTTCCGTTTGTATCGCTTCCGCTGGGACCTTACTGCCTGCTCGTAGGTGCGCCGTCTGGGAGGCAAAGCCGAATCGGATCGGTGGTCTGGAAAGCAGCTGCGGCGATGGGCCCGTTGAAGGACCACAACCGCCAGATCGCGGAGCACGCACGTCTTTGGCTGGTGGCGACCAATGATGACCAACTCGTCGCTGAAAAAAACCGCATCGCCGCGGCGTCGGGGGTTATTCCTCGACGCACGTAACTGTTGAACGTAGACGTTATCCGGAGGCACGCCATGCAGGACGAGACAATACGTGAGGCACTGAATGCGCACTGGCAAGCGTCGGCGGCCGGCGATCTCGACGCGGAACACGATATTTACCATGACGATGCCATCTGTGACTATCCGCAGTCAGGCGAGCGAATCCTCGGGCGAACGAATTTGCAGGCACTGCGGAGTCATCATCCAGGCAAGCCAGCAGGTTTCGATGTCAGGCGCATTCAAGGGGAAGGCAATCTATGGATAACGGAATACGCCATCAACTATAACGGGCGGCTGGCGTACACGGTCAGCATTATGGAGTTCTGTAACGGCAAGGTTATTCACGAGACGCAGTATTTTTCCGATCCATTTGAAGCGCCGAGTTGGCGGAGTCAATGGGTTCAGCAAATCGCGTGACTATGCGATGCATTGCCCCTCTTCCTTACGCCTCTTTCAACCAAGGCATTTCCACAGGCGACACCACCAACTGCCTACCCTCGCGCTTCAGTTCGAAGATAAACCCCACCAGAATCATAGAATCGGCATAAGGGATCGGAAATACGTGTGGATTTTCCGCAGCGCGCAGCGGCCGAGCCGGCGTGTCCGCCGTCACCGCAGCATTCTCGCGGACGCTTTCCAGCTCGTCAGCCATGGCCTGACCACTGAGTTTCACGACACGGCTACGCAGGTCGCTGAAGGGTTCGATACGTGCCGCATCTTCGTTGTATTCGGGCACTTCATAGATGAACCAAGACATGTGCAGCTCCCAAGGAAAGGGCCGCCATTCTAACAGCGGCTTAATCGGTCGCGGATTCAACCGGTCGATGCAATAGCCAGATCGAATCGCGCAACCACCGCCTCAAGCCTACGCCTTCCGCCCCACATTCTCCAACTCAAACGGCGTATCGCGCAACCGCTTGCCCGTCAGCCTGAACACCGCATTAGCAACCGCCGGCGCCACCGAAGGACTCGACAACTCCCCCACGCCACCCGGTTTCGACGTATCCCCCTGCACAATCAGAACGTCGACCTCCGGCATATCACTCATCCGCATGACCCGATAACTATCGAAGTTCTTCTGCTGAATCTGCCCATGCCGAATATCAATGCGATCCGCTGTCGCATGCCCGAGCCCCCACATCAATCCACCATAAAGCTGTTCCTCTACACCACCAGGCGAGACAGCCAACCCACAATCCGCGACACAGGTGAGCTTCTCGACTACAACCCCATCGCCCTTGCGAGCCACCCGCGCCACGACCGCCACATAACTGCTATACGCCTGATTCGTCGCCACACCCAAAGCAGTCCCGGCAGGCAACGCCTTCCCCCACCCAGCCCGTTTCGCCGCCTCACGCAAAACAGCCTGATGCCTCAGATCCTTCATATGCGCGAGCCGAAACTCGACCGGATCCTGATGCCCCGCATGCGCCGCCTCATCCATGAACGACTCGACCGCGAACACATTCGGGATATAACTCACCGCCCGATACCAGCCGGTCGGCACCCCCGTCTCATGCCGCACCCAACCAATATCCACATGTGGCGCCCCATAAGCGAACTCATACTTGCTGATCGCCTCCGTGGTGCTGTAATCCATCCGATCCGGCCGATCGAAGTACCCCGGCTCCCATTGTTCCGGCGAAGCAGGCATGACCGCGCGCAATTGCAGCGTCGCCAGATTGCCGCGCGCATCGAGCACGGCCCTCGCCCGGTGATAGCTCGCCGAGTGATAGTAAAGCGCGCGCATTTCGTCCTCGCGGCTGTTCATCAGCTTGACCGGCTGCCCAACCTTCAACGCAAGCCACGTCACTTCAAAAAGCCAGTACTTCGATTCACGCGACCCAAAGCTTCCGCCTGAAACCAGCTCATGCAGCACCACACGATCCGCCGGAATGCCGCCGATCACCTCGGCCGCCTCCTGCACCGTCGAAGGCACCTGCAGACCACCCCAATACTCGATCTGCCCATCCTTCGCCCACGCAGTGACGTTGATCGGTTCGAGCGGATTCTGCGCCTTATAAGGCATCGAATAAGCAGCTTCGATCACCCGCGCACCATGCGGCCACGCCGTCTTCACATCGCCGCTCTGAATGGTCGGCACCACCCTTGCCGCGGGATCGTCGAGCCACGCCGCCTGACGCGCAGCAAGCGTGCTGCTATCGAAAGTTTCAAGCGGACTATCTTCCCACTCCACATGCAACGCCGCCTGCCCCTTATGCGCCGACCAGTAGTCATCAGCCAATACGGCCACGCCCGCCTGATTGCCGCCGAGAATGTCCGGCCTCCCAGGAATCTGCACGACCTGCCGCACACCGGGCACGGCCAGCGCGGCTTTGGCATCCACGCTGCGCACGCGCGCATCAATCACCGGCGCACGTGTGACGACCGCGACCAGCATGCCCGGCAACGACACGTCGATGCTGTACGGAAACGCGCCTCTCGCCTTCTCCGCAGCGCCGCGTTTCTTCTGCAATTTGCCGATGTATCTGAACTGCGACGGGTCTTTCAACGCGACGTCCTTAGGCGCGGGCAATCGCGCGGCGACCTGCGCCAGCGAGCCATAGTTCGCACGCTTGCCGCCAGCCTTGTCGATGACGAAGCCGTTTTCCGTCGAACATGCCGATGGCGCCACATTCCATTGCTTCGCCGCGGCAGCGATCAACATCGCCCGCGCTGTCGCGCCTGCACGTCGCAAGCGGTCGTATTCCAGCGAGACGCTCGTACTCCCGCCCGTCGAAAACACCTTCCACAACGGATGAATGTAATCGCCGTAAAACGGATTCTCCGGCGTAATCACATCCACGCGAAACGGATCGACATCCAATTCTTCCGCGACCAGCGCAGCGAGCGCGGTACGCGTTCCCGTGCCGGAGTCGTGTTTATGGACGACGAGCTTGATCGTGTCGTCCGGCAGTACGCGCACCCACGCATTCGGTTCGAATTCGCCGGCTTGCGGTTTGGGGTCGCCGCTTGCGCTATTACCGTTGGCGAACGCTTCAGGCAACTGGAAGCCGATCGCAAGCCCCGAGGCCAACAGCGCCGAACTCTGCTTGATGAAGCGACGGCGCGCGGCGCCGCGAGCGCTGGTCAGCGCGTCTTTGTCGTTGCGCATTCAAGCCTCCTCGTTCGTAGCATGAAACGAGCAGGCGGACGCGCAACCAGGCATCTCTACCGCCGCCAGCGATGCATCACCCGAAGCCGCCCGCTTGATCGCCTTGCGAATCCGCGAGTACGTGCCGCATCGACAGATGTTGCCCGACATCGCCGCCGTGATGGTTTCGTCGTTGACGGTCGGCTTGTCCTTGAGAAACGAGGCCGCCTGCATCAGTTGACCGGACTGGCAGTAGCCGCATTGCGGTACATCCTCGGCGACCCACGCGAGTTGCAGCGGATGCCGGCCGTCCTTCGACAATCCTTCGATCGTCGTGATGCGTTTTCCGGCCACCGCGGCTATCGGCAGCAAACACGAGCGAACCGCCTCGCCTTCCAGATGCACCGTACACGCACCGCAAAAGCCGCCGCCGCAGCCGAATTTGGTGCCGGTCAATTTGAGCCGGTCGCGCAACACCCACAACAGGGGCATGTCTTCCGGTACATTGTCGAGCGAGTGCCGCGTGTCGTTGACCACGATCTCGATCATGCGCTGTCTCCTGAATGTTGTTGTGCAGCGCGGCGCATGCATGAACGAGAGCGTGAAAGACCGCGTGCTTGCGGCCATTATTGAAAGCCGTAAAGCACAGCGCCAGCGACGATTTCTTCCATCACCCGTAAGTCCGGCTAACACCATGTTGAAGCGCTATCCGTCCATCCAGTCGATGCAGGCCTTCCTGCTGGCAGCGCGCCTCGGCAGCTTTTCGAGCGCGGCGCGGCAGTTGTCGCTCACGCATAGCGCGATCAGCCAGCAGATTCGCACGCTCGAAGAATTCGTCGGCCAGCCGCTTTTTGTGCGCGAAAGCGGCCGCGTGGTGCTGACGGATGCCGGTGTGCTGTTCGCCAATCAGTTGGCCGATGGCTTCGAGCAGATCGATCGCGCGTTGTCGTCGGTGAAAGAGCGCCCGGTCAAACAGTCGATCACGCTCGACGTCGATCCCGAACTCGCGCAAAGCTGGCTGGTGGCGCGCTTGGCGGCTTTGCTCGGCGCGTTGAGCGGCACATCCCTCACGGTGTTGTCCACGCCGCGCCATGACCGCAGCGCGTTCGAGCGTGTGGATATTGCGTTGCGGTACGGATATGGCGAATGGGACGGCTTCGAAAACACGCTGATCTGCGGCGACCGTCTAACGGCCGTGGGCTCGCCATCGCTGCTGGAGGAACGCGGGCTTACCGTGCCGCTCACGCCGGAGCAACTCCTTGAATTGCCATTGCTCGGCTATACGAAGCGTTCGTGGATTCCCTGGCTCGCCGCCGCGGGTCTACCCGAAGTCGAGCCCGATGCGGTAGCGGTTTTCGACAACGCAGCCGGCTTGATCGCCGCGGCGAGTGCAGGCGTGGGCGCGGGTTTGGCGCGCGGCCTGCTCGCCGCCGACGCGCAACGCAACGGCACGTTAGTCGAACTAACACAGGTGGAAATTCCCACGCACTACAACCTCTACGCGGTATGGCCGCGCGAGAAAGCCGAGCGCGTGGCACCGCTGATCGACGTGATACGCGACCTGGTAGCGAAAACGGTCAGCACACGCTAGCCGCCACTTCCCGCACAGTATCGAGAAAGAGCGACAGCACCGGCGAAGGCGTCCCCGCACGATAACGCGCATACAGCGACACTTCGGGACGCGGCGCCGCCACCGGCACAAACACGACACCACCCGTCGACAATTGCCGCGCGGAAGAAGGCAGCAAGGCCACACCCAGCCCTTCCCGCACGAGGCACAACAGCGTATGCACCTCGACCACTTCCTGATCGATTCGCGGTGTAAACCCCGCCTCGACGCAACAGTCCTGTAGAAACCGCGCCAATTGCGACTGCCGCAGCCCGAACGACACGAAGCGCTCGCTCTCCAACTCGCGCAACGCAATCTCTTCACGCGAGGCCAGCGCATGCCCCAACGGCAGCGCAATCACCGCAGATTCGCGCATCACCACTTCGCTGCGAATCTCCGGATCCTCATGCGAGACGCGGAAGAAACACACATCGAGCCGGCGCTCCTTCAACGCGAGAACCTGCGCGGCCGGCGTCATCTCATGCAGCGTCCACCGCACTTGCGGATGCTTCTGCGCGAATACCCGTAGCGCGCGCGGAATCGGCTCGACCATTGCCGAGCTGATGATGCCGATCTCGAGACTGCCCACTTCGCCGCGCCCCGCGCAGCGCGTCAGATCGATCGCGCGTTCGAACTGCGCGAAGATCAACGGCACCTGTTCTTTAAGTGTTTTCCCTGCCTCGGTGAGTTCGACACGGTGCTGCGAGCGCGTGAACAACGCGGTGCCCATCTCCTCTTCGAGGATGCGAATCTGCTGGCTCAACGGCGGCTGGGAAATGTGCAGCCGCGCGGCTGCCCGGCCGAAATGCAGTTCGTCGGCAAGCACCGCGAAGTAACGCAACAGCCGGATGTCCATATCGCAAACGTATCAAGATCGTGGTTAAAAAATATTGTACAGAGCGTTTTTATCTTGTGAGACTGCATCGCAAGCAGCAGTGCACATCAGTGTGACACTCGATGCCGGCGAGGGGAAGGCGCACAAACACTGCGTCTTGCAAAGGGCCGCATGGGCAAGCCCAACGGGCTGAGTTCCATCGATGCGCCTGCCCGCGATCCGGCAACTGGATACACCAGTTCCTCTCAAGGAGATCGAGTACATGATCATCGACACTAGCTGTTACCCGACCAACCTGGTCGACCTCGCGTGGCGCCATGACGGCGAGCCATTTTCCGGCGAGCGTCTGATCGAGGTGATGGACGGCCCCTACATCATCAACGGTAAGCCTCGCCGCATCGACAAGGCGTTCATTCAGCCGCCGCAAGGCAACACCATCTATACGTGGACCGACGGCGAACGCTCGGGCCGCGAGTCGATCGACGACTACATGGCGTACACCGTGGAATGCGTTCAGAAGTACCCGGACCGTCTGCTCGGCTGCTTCGTCTACAACCCCCGTTGCGGTCCGGAGAACGGCGCCGACGCGATCGAGTTCTATGCGAAGGAACACGGCTTCAAGATGGTGCAGTTGCAGGCCAACATGCATGCGTATCGCCCCGACCGCGCGCTCGACTGGCTGCGCCCCGCGTTGCGTAAATGCGCGGACCTCGGCCTGCTGGTGAAGCTGCACACCGGCGACGGCCCATACAGCATTCCGAGTGAATGGTATCCGCTGATTCGCGAATTCCCGTCGGTGAATTTCATCATGGCGCACTTCGGTGTGCAGACGGGCGGCGTGTATTGCTTCGAGCCGTATCAGATGGCGCTCGATACACCGAACGTGTATTGCGAATCGAGCTGGTGCCTGCAATCGCGCATCGTCGAATTCGCGAAGGTGCTGCCCACGCACAAGATTCTCTACGGTTCCGACACGCCGCCGAACGAGCCGGGCATGTGGCTGCGTTTGCTCGAAGTGTTGTGCCACGAACCGCCGCAAGGCCTGAATCTCGACGAAGACACACTCGAGGATTATCTCGGCAACAACCTCGCCCGCATGATCGGCCTCGAGCCGAGCGCGCCGCCGAGGAGCGTCGAAGAAGCGCAAGCCTATCTGAAACACCATGCCGGCACCGCGAAGAAACACGCGGGCGAGGCCCACTACGCAGGAGCCCGCTGATGATCATCGATACCCATCTGCACCCCACGAACCTCGTCGACGAAGCCTGGCGCCACACCGGTGAGCCGTTCACCGGCGAACGCCTGCTGAAGATGATGGACGGTCCGTACATCATCAACGGCAAGCCGCGCCGGATCGACATGGGCTTCATTCAGCCGCCGCCCGGCAACACCGGCTATCGCGACGGCAATCGACGCGGCCGCGAAGGCATTCGCGACTACATGTCATATATCGCCGAGTTGACGCAGAAGTACCCGGATCGTTTTATCGGCAACTTTACGTACAACCCGCGCTGGGGCCCGGAAAATGGTGCGGCCGAGCTCGAATTCCACGTGAAGGAATACGGCTTCAAGATGCTCAAGCTGCACGCGAACATGCACGGCTACCGGCCGGATCGCGCGCTCGACTGGTTGCGTCCCGCGATGAAGAAGTGCGCGGAGCTCGGCGTGGTCGTGCTGATTCATACCGGCGACGGACCGTACACGATCCCCACGCAGTTCTATCCGATCATCCGCGAATTCCCGATGGTGAATTTCATCATCGGTCACTTCGGGATTCAGACGGGCGGCAACTATTCGTTCGAAGCCTTCTGGATGGCGATGGACACGCCGAACGTGTACTGCGAATCGGGCTGGTGCTACCAGTCGCGCATCGTCGAATTCGCTCGCGAGCTGCCGCGCAACAAGATCGTGTTCGGCACGGATTCGCCGCCGAACGAGCCGGGCATGTGGCTGCGCGAACTCGAAATGCTGTGCGGTCCCGCGCCGCAAGGCATGAATCTCGATGAGGACGGCCTCGAAGACTACATGGGCAACAACATCGCCCGCCTGGTCGGAATCGAGCCAACCAAGCCGCCGAAGGATCTCGCCGAAGCGGAAAAGCGTTTGAAGGCGACGTACGTGAATGATGTGACGCAGCCGGCTTAACGCTGACTGCCCGATGGTTTGAAAGCAGGCGCGGTTAGCGCCGCGCCTGCTTCTTTCGTCTCACGCGTTTCGACTCAACCAGCGGTCCGCTTTCGACGGAGTTCACTATGGCGGATAACCTCTTCCGCGCTACACAGGATTTTCATCGCTTTGCGCTTGCGTATCGCGAGCACTATTCCGACGATGTATTGACGCTGACTCAGCCGCTGTCCGCGGACCAGGATGTCACGGCGGTCGTCGCGGAACTCGCCGCGCGCGGCCAGCATCCCATGCTGATCTGCGAGAAGGTCGACGGCATCGCGACACCTCTCGTCACCAACTTTTTCGCTTCACGCACACGCATTGGACGCCTGTTCGATGTCGATGCGTCCGGCCTCTTCGAAGCGTATCAACGACGCGCCAATGCACCCATCGCGCCCGTGTACGTGGCGAACGGTCCCGTGCTGGACCAGGTGATAGAAGGCGACGCCGTCGATCTCGCGCAGTTGCCGATGATCCGCCACTTCGATACCGACCGCGGCCCGTATATCACCAATGCGGTGATCGTCGCCGAAGATCCGGTCACGGGCGTCGCGAACCTCAGCTATCACCGCTCCATGCAGCACGCGAAGGACGCGTTGGCCACCAGCCTGCATTCGCGCGGCCATCTCTGGCGCATGCTGCAAACCGCCCAGGCACGCGGCGACACGTTGAAAGTCGCGATGGTGATCGGCGCGCATCCGCTCTTCATGCTGGCCGCAGCCGCACGCGTACCGTTCGGCACAGACGAGCGCTCAATTGCAGGCGGTCTATTCGGTGCTCCGTTGGAACTGGTGCGCACGCCGCGCTACGGCATCGGCGTGCCCGCTTCCGCGGAGTTCGTGCTGGAAGGCACGATCGATCCTTCCGCGCACGCCGAAGAAGGCCCGTTCGGCGAGTTCACCGGTTATTCATCGGACCGCTCGACCAACAACGTGCTACGCGTCGACACGATGATGCGCCGTCACGATGCGTGGCTCGTCGATGTGGTCGGCGGTCCCTACGCGGAACATTTGACGTTAGCCCGTTTGCCGCGCGAAGCGGAAATGAGCGAGAAGCTGAAGGCGCGTTTCCCGTCGGTCACCGCCTTGCACTATCCCAACTCCGGCACGCATTTTCACTGCTATGTCGCGCTGAATCAGACGCGAGACGGCGAAGCGCGCCAAATCATGCTTGCGCTCCTCGGCTGGGACCCGTATCTGAAGAACGTCGTGGCGGTGGACAGCGACATCGACATCACCAACGACTCGCAGGTCTTGTGGGCGATCGCGACGCATTTTCAGCCGCATGAGGACGTGTTTATCGTCGACGGCTTGCCGGGCAGTCCGCTCGATCCTTCGTCGTCCGCGGCGGGCACCACGTCGCGTATGGGAATCGACGCGACACGCGGCGCGCATTTCGACGGCATCCGCGCACGGATTTGCGAACGTGCTTCGCAACAGGCCGTGGACATTCTGACCCGCGCCGCCGGAGCACAGCGATGAGCGCGCGGCGACTCGTAGTCGGCATCAGCGGCGCTTCCGGCTTTACGTATGGCGTGCGCCTGCTGCAACTGCTGCGTCAACTCGATATCGAAACGCATCTGACCGTCTCGCGCAGCGCGCTGCTCACGATGACGCACGAGACCGACTACAAGTTCGCCGAAGTCAGCGCGCTCGCCAGCGCCACCTACCGTTGCGACGACATGGCCGCGGCCATTTCCAGCGGCTCATTCCGCTCGCTGGGCATGATCGTCGCGCCCTGTTCGATGAAGACGCTTGCTGAAATTGCCAGCGGCATGTCGTCGAGCCTGATTTCACGCGCCGCTGATGTCACGTTGAAAGAGCGCCGCCCTCTGGTGCTGCTGGCGCGCGAAACACCGTACACGTTGGCGCATCTGCGCAACATGATTGCCGTAACCGAAATGGGCGCGATCGTCGCGCCACCCGTGCCGGCGTTTTACGCGCGCCCGGCTTCACTCGACCAGATGATCGATCACACGCTAGGCCGCGTGCTCGATCTGTTCGGTCTCGAAGCGGGCACCGTCAAACGCTGGCGAGAAGTGGACATACCCGCACCGCAAATCGCCTGATAGCCGAACCGCAGTACGAACGAAGAAACGGAGACGAGCCATGAATCACATTCACACCACCCACAATGAAATCGAGAAAATCCCCGTCACGGTGCTGACCGGGTTTCTTGGCGCCGGCAAAACGACGCTGCTCAACTACATCCTGCGTGAGAAGCACGGCCGCAAGATCGCGGTGATCGAAAACGAGTTCGGCGAGATCGGCATCGACGGTGGCCTTGTGCTCGAATCGACCGAAGAGATTTACGAAATGACCAACGGCTGCGTCTGCTGCGTCGGCGCGGTGCGCGAGGATCTGGTGCGGATCGTGCGCATGCTGGTGGAAAGGCCGGACCGGCTCGATCACATCATTGTGGAGACGAGCGGTCTCGCCGATCCGTATCCGGTGGCGCAGACTTTCTTTCTTGACGATCCGATTGCGAAGCAGGTGACGCTCGACGCCGTCGTCACGATGGTGGACGCGAAGCATATCGCGGCGCATCTGGACGATCTCGTGCTGGACGGTAGCGACAACCAGGCGGTCGATCAGATTGTGTGTGCGGACCGCATCGTCATCAACAAAGTCGATCTGGTCGGGCCGGACGATATCGCGTCGCTCACGCAGCGTATTCGCGGGCTCAATGCCACGGCAGAGATCGTGGAATCGAGCTATGCGCGGATCGACCTCGACAGGATTCTCGGCGTGGGCGCGAACGAGTTCTCGCAGATTCTCGTCGAAACCGATGGCTTGCACGAGGAAGAACACGCGCACGGCCACGAAGAACATCAAGCCCATCACGACCACGAACATGAGCACGATCACGCTCATCTCGACGACGATCACGCCGACCATCAACACGACGAAAGCGTGTCCTCCGTCGGGATCGAAGTCGACGCGGATATCGACCTCCACGCACTACAAGCCTGGCTTTCGGAGCTGCGCGACTCGGACGCGGCGAACCTGTTCCGCATGAAGGGCATTCTCGCCGTGCAAGGCCAGTCGCATCGCTATGTGTTGCAGGGCGTGCACAACGTCATCGAATTGCGCGCGGCGCAAGTGTGGGGCAGTGAACCGCGCTCGTGCCGCATTGTTTTCATTGGACGCGATCTCGATCGCGCCGCGCTGACCGACCGCTTCCATGCCTGTCTTGCCGTGCCGGTTGCGGCCTGACGGGAGACCCGGTCGGCGCGCGAAGTGATGCCGCACGGCGAGGCCCGTGCGGCGCGTTCCGATCGAAAACAAAATGCAAGTACCTTGCATGGGACCGGAGTAAGCGCTGAAGCGTTAATGCCGGTCGACATAGGAGACACGTCATGAACACCGCCATACACCCCGTCGATCGGATTCTGCCGAAGCGCCAGATGATCACGCTCGGTTTGCAGCACATGCTAGTGGCTTACATCGGCGCGATCGCTGTTCCGCTGATCGTTGCGTCGGCACTGAAGATGTCGCCGGCCGACACCACCGTGCTCATCAGCACGGCGCTGTTTTGCTCGGGCATTTCGACGATCCTGCAGACCGTCGGCTTCTGGAAGTTCGGTGTGCGCCTGCCGATTCTGCAAGGCGTCGCATTCAGCAGCGTCGGGCCGGTGATCGCGATCGGCACAAGTCCGGGCGTCGGCTTCGCCGGCGTATGTGGCGCGGTGATTGGCGCGGGTCTCTTCACGATGTTCGCCGCGCCGCTGGTCGGGCGCTTACGAAGGTTCTTTCCACCTGTCGTGACCGGCTGCATCGTAACCGTGATCGGCTTGCAACTGTTTCCCGTGGCGTATCAGTGGGCCGGTGGCGGCGAGGCCGCGCAACAGCAGTTCGGCGCCCTGCCCTTCCTGAGCGTCACGCTGTTCGTCGCATTGGTCATTCTCGCGATCAACCGATTTGCCAATGCGTTCCTGCGCAACCTGTCGGTGCTCATCGGCCTGGTGGCGGGCGGCATTCTGGCGTGTTCGCTCGGCATGGGCAATTTCGCGAGCGTGGCACAAGCGCCGTGGTTCACCTTGCCGCTGCCGTTTCACTTCGGCACGCCCGTGTTTTCGTTGGTGCCGGTGCTGACGATGATCGTCGTCATGGTCGTGCAGATGGTCGAATCCATGGGCCTCTTTGTCGCGATCGGCGACATCGTCGATAAGGACGTGAGCGAGGAAGACGTGGTGCGCGGCATGCGCGCCAACGGACTCGCCAGCGCGATTGCCGGCATGTTCGCGGCGTTCCCGTTCATCGCTTTCATGGAGAACGTCGGGCTCGTGATTCTGACCGGCGTGCGCAGCCGCTGGGTGGTGGCGATCAGCGGCGTGCTGATGTGCGTGGTGGCGCTGGTGCCGAAGATCGGTGCGGTGGTGGCCTCGACGCCTTCGGCGGCGCTCGGCGGCGCAGGCATCGCGATGTTCGGCGTCGTGGTCGCGGCCGGTGTGCAGACGCTGGCGAAGGTGGACTTCGAGCGCAATCGCTACAACGTGCTGATCGTCGGCTTTACGATCGCCACGGCGCTGATTCCGGTGATGGCGCCGCAAGTCTTCAAGCACATGCCCGACTGGACGCAGCCGTTCCTGCATAGCGGCGTGGTGCTGGCGTGCCTGGTTTCCGTGGTGCTGAACGCGGTGCTCAACGGCGCGCATGAAGAAGACCTCGTGCCGGCACACAACATGGTCCGCGAATAACGGACGCGGCATGACGAGCGCGGCCGGCACGCCTGTGTGGATCGCCGGCCGCTTCGCAGTAACTGAAAGGACATTGAATCGTGAGCATGCAAACTGAAGCGTTGCTGATCAAGAACCCTGTTGCGGTGATGAGCGGAATGAGCGGCGAGCGCGCGCGGCTCGGCCAGGTCGATCTGCGCATTCGCAACGGCCGTATCGAAACCATCGCCCCGAACCTTGACCCGCGCGCCGACGAGCGCGTGATCGACGCGCGGTCTTGCGTCGTCTATCCGGGCTGGGTGAATACGCACCACCATCTGTTCCAGAATCTGCTGAAGGCCGTGCCTTCCGGTATCAATGCGGACTTGCAGGACTGGCTGGCCGCCGTGCCCTATCCGCGGCTTGCGCGGTTTACGCCGGATCTGGCGCGTGTTGCGGCGCGTCTGGGTCTCGCCGAACTGCTGCTTTCCGGCGTGACGACTTGCGCGGATCATCACTATCTCTATCACGCCGACGGCAGCACCGAAACCGGTGATCTGCTATTCGACGAAGCGGCTTCGTTCGGCATGCGCTTCGTGTTGTGCCGGGGCGGCGCTTTGCAGGCGGCCGGCGATCATCCGGGCTTTTCGAAAGTCGCGCTCAAGCCCGAGACGCTCGATCAGATGCTGGCCGACATCGAACGTTTGAAGTCGCGCTATCACGACAGCGGCGCGGCCTCGATGCGCCGCGTGGTCGTCGCGCCCACCACGCCGACGTTCTCCCTGCCGCCCGAACTCCTGCCCGAAGTCGCGCGCGCGGCTCGGCGGATGGGTCTGCGGATGCATACGCATCTGTCCGAAACGACCCGTTATGTCGATTTCTGCAAGGAGCGTTTCAACCAGCTGCCGGTCGAGTTCGTCGCCGATCACGAGTGGCTTGGACCGGACGTCTGGTTCGCGCACCTCGTGCATCTGCAAGCCAGCGAAATCGCCATGCTCGCCGAAACGGGCAGCGGTTGCTCGCATTGCCCGGTCAGTAATGCGCGCTTAGGCAGCGGCATCGCGCCGGCGCCGCAAATGGCGGCCGCCGGCGTGCCGATGTCGCTCGCAGTGGATGGCGTGGCGTCGAACGAATCCGGCAGCATGACCAACGAAGCGCATTTCGCGTGGCTCGTGCATCGGGCGGCGCAGGGCGCGTCGGCGACCACCGTCGAAGAGACGATCCATTGGGGCAGCGCGGGCGGCGCAGGCGTGCTCGGTCTCGATGCGGTCGGCACGCTCGAAGTGGGCAAGGCGGCGGACTTCGTACTGTACGACATTAGCGATCTGCGTTTCAACGGCTTTCACGATGTCGCGGTGGCGCCGGTGACGGCGGGCGAACCGGCGCGCGTTCGCTATAACGTGGTGAACGGCCGCGTGGTGGTGGATAACGGCGTGATTCCGGGTCTCGATCTCGACGAACTTCGTTACGAAGCCGCCGAGGGCGTGAAACTGTTGCTCGCTGACTAAAGGACAGGGGACGCTTCAGGATGCAAAGCAAACGAATCCGGCTCGGCATGCTCACGCCATCGTCGAACACGGCGCTAGAGCCGATTACCGCTGCGATGCTGAGCGAACTGCCGCACGTCAGCGCGCACTTCGCCCGCTTCACGGTGACGGAGATCGCGTTATCCGAGACGGCGCTCGGTCAATTCGACGCGAGCCGGATTCTGGCGGCCGCGCGTCAACTCGCCGATGCGCGGGTGGACGTGATCGGCTGGAGCGGCACGTCGGCGGGTTGGCTGGGGTTCCAGCGAGATCAGGCGCTATGCAGACAGATCACCGAGGCGACCGGCATTCCCGCGACCACCTCGGTGCTGGCGCTCAACGAAATCTTCGAAAAGACCGGGGTAAGGCGGTTCGGTCTGGTGTCGCCTTATACCGATGACGTTCAGCAGCGGATCGTGCGTAACTACGAGACGCTCGGTATTGAATGCGTGGCGGAGCGGCATTTGGGGCTACAGGATAATTTCAGCTTTGCCGAAGTGCCCGACACACAACTCGCGATCATGATGCGCGAGGCCGCGTTCGCGAGACCAGACGCGGTGACCACCTTCTGCACGAATCTGCATGCCGCGCATCTGGTGCGCGCGTTCGAGATGGCGACGGATATTCCCGCGTACGACACGGTGGCGACAGTGGTGTGGAAGGCGTTGAGATTGGTGGATGTGGATACGAAGCCGTTGATGAGTTGGGGGCGGTTGTTTGGCGAACTGCGATAGCTTTGCGTTCGAGCGCTTCGTTCGAGCGTCGCGCCAGATTGAAAGGCTGAAGGGCCTCATTCAATGCGCCCTTCAGCCACCGCTGCGTCAGATCACTAGAGGCACCGCAGGCGGCAACGCTGCCAACCGCAAATGCTCGACGCCGTCGGCCAATGCAAACGTCGACTGCTGTCCATCCCGCATGCGAATGCTGATCGTCCTGTCACGCTCATCACGCGAGCCCACCACGACCAGAATCGGCACCTGCTTTTCCCGTGCATCGACGATCTTTTTCTCCAACCGCTCAGGCCGGCTGTCCAGCGCCGCTCTGACACCGGCAGTGTCGAGCGCACGCGTCACCTCTTGCGCATAAGCCAGATTCGCATCGCTGATCGTCGCCACCACGACCTGTTCAGGCGCCAGCCACACCGGCAACCATCCCTCATGATGTTCGAGCAGCATCGCGATGAACCGCTCCATGCTGCCGAGCACGGCATGATGGATCATCACCGGCCGCTCACGCTCATTGCGCTCGTTGACGAACTCGGCATCGAGCCGCTCGGGCAACACGAAGTCGAGCTGAATCGTGCCGCACTGCCAACTGCGCGCGCGGCTGTCCGTCAGATGAAACTCGAGTTTCGGTCCGTAAAAAGCGCCCTCTGCTTCGAGCACATCAAACTTCAGCCCGGCCGCGCGCGCCGCATTCGCCAACGCCTCTTCCGCCCGATCCCACGTTTCATCGCTGCCCGCACGCATCGCCGGGCGCGTCGCGAGCGCGACCTTGAACTCGGGAAAACCGAGGTCCGCATAGACCGCGCGCAATAGCGAACAGAAGCGGCCGACTTCCGCCTCGATATGTGCTTCCATGCAGAACACGTGCGCATCGTCCTGCACGAAAGCCCGCGTACGTTTGAGTCCTTCGAGCGAGCCGGAAGGCTCATCGCGGTGACACGCGCCGAACTCGCTATAACGCACCGGCAACTCGCGATAAGAACGCACACGCTGGTTGAACACCTGCACATGACAGGGACAGCTCATCGGCTTCAGCGACAGCGCGCGGCCTTCTTCGGCGTCGGCCAACGAATACATCGCCGCGCCGAACTTCTCCCAATGCCCGCTTTTTTCCCACAGCGAGCGCGCCAGCAATTGCGGCGTGCGAATCTCCCGAAAACCCGCGCGACGCATGCGGACACGCACATAATCTTCGAGCACGCGATACAGTTCCCAGCCTCGCGGGTGCCAGAACACCATGCCGGCGCCTTCTTCCTGTTGATGGAAGAGGTCGAGTTTATTGCCCAATACACGGTGGTCGATGTCGTTCACAGTCTTGCTCCGTTTGATCGCTTAGCGCTGGTGGATGCCGCAAACGGAGGTCCAGAAACGCCAAAGGCCCCGTCCGTTTCCGGCGGGGCCTTTGGTGGTTTGCCACTGCTTCTGCTCCTAGCGCGTGCAACCTCCAGACGACCCGCCTGTGAAGGTGGTCGTCGTGGTGGTGACGGCAGCGAAGGGAATCGAGTGGAAGTCCATGGCTCGACAGTAAACGATTCGGCGACGCTACGTCAATCGCATTCTCGACGCGCTCTGGTCAGAACAGCACGTTAAACGCTACGATGTATGTCTGATCCGAAACCGGCGCGCGCTTCGCAACACGCCGGTCTGCAACTCAACTGATCCATCGAGCCTCCAACCTTGACCATCCATATCCGCCCCGCTCGCGCAACCGACGCCGCGTTGATTCTTCGCTTCATCACTGAACTCGCGGTGTACGAAAAGGCCGAGCATGAAGTCGTCGCAAGCGTCCACGACATCGAAGCGAGCCTGTTTTCCGCCGAGTCCAGCGCGAAGGCGTTGATCTGCGAAATGAACGGTGAGCCAATTGGCTTCTGCGTTTACTTTTTCTCGTATTCGACCTGGCTCGGCAAGCAAGGGCTTTATCTGGAAGACCTGTACGTATCGCCGGCATCGCGCGGCAGCGGCGCGGGCAAACAGATGCTGCGCCACCTCGCGAACATTGCCTGCGACACCGGCTGCGGCCGCTTCGAATGGAGCGTGCTCGACTGGAACGAACCGGCGATCGGCTTCTACGAATCGATCGGCGCGAGCGCGCAAAGCGAATGGGTCCGGTATCGCCTGGCGGGAGATGCGCTCAAGAAATTTGCCGAGGGTGACGTTTAAGCGGTGTGTCTATATCCGCAACCGCCGACGTCACTTCGCCGCGCCATTCGCCACGGCGTCCACCTCGAACGCATCGCCCGTCGCAAAGAACGTTCCGCCGGCCACGTAGTGACAGGTGCGCAGATCGGGATCGTCGCCGAAGTGCCAGCGGTTATTCGAGTACACGCGGCTATCCGCATACGCCGCGACAACCTCGCCAATGATCAGGTCGTGGCGCTGGCTATCGTCCGGAATGACCTTGCACTCCATCCACGTGATGCAACCTGCGAGCATAGGCACGTCGATTTCTTGCGCGGGGAATGTCTCCAGATCGAAAGCTGAGAACTTGTCGAGTTCAGTGCCGGCGTTCGAGCCCACCGCCAGCGTTTGTGCCGCGAAGCCAACGCTCGGCAACTGCAGACCGAACACGCCGCTTGCCTCGATCAGTTGCCGCGTGAGCGTGCGGCTATCCACGACCACGACCACCTTCGGCGGATTGAAGTCGAGCGGCATCGCCCAGGAGGCCGCCATGACATTCGAGCGGCCGCCGTGCGCGCTGGTGATGATCGTGACCGGACCGTGATTGAGTAATTGCGTGGCCCGCGACAACGCCACAGGTTCTCGGGTGACTTTCATACATAGGTTCCGCGTCGAATGAATGAGAGCGATTGTAGCGTCGGGGCTCGATGCCGGCTGCGCGTGCCATTGCGGGTCGATTCGGGTGAGAATGAAACACCATCAAACCGTTGGAGAAACCGTGCTCGCCGTCTGCCCGTATCCCGCTGACAGCAACATCGTTATATTCGACGAAGCAGTTCGCGCGGCCGCGCGAGGAAGGTGACGTTCGATGTTCACCGAGTACATCGTCAAATGGGACTTAAAGCAGGACGGCGAGCCGATTCGCACGCACAGCAGCCGGCTTCTCCCCGTGCGCCACCACGGCGTACCGGCAATGCTGAAAGTCGCCCAGGAGCCGGAAGAGAAATTCGGCGCGCGGTTAATGGTGTGGTGGGACGGCGAAGGCGCGGCACGCGTACTCGCCCACGATGCGGACGCACTACTGCTCGAGCGCGCGCAAAGCAGCCACGCGCTGGCGGACATGGCGCGCACCGGCAACAGCGACGCGGACGACCGCGCGATCGACATTCTCTGCACGACCGCCGCGCGGCTTCACAGGCCGCGGAACAAGCCGCTGCCCGATCTGATCGGTTTGCCACGCTGGTTCGAAAGCCTGTGGCCTGCTGCGCAAAACCACGGCAGCTGGTTGCAGGACAGCGCGGCCGTCGCCCGAGCGCTGCTCGCGGCTCCGCACAATTCGGTGGTGTTGCATGGCGACATCCATCACGGGAACGTGCTCGATTTCGGCCCACGCGGCTGGCTGGGTATAGACCCCAAAGGTCTCTACGGCGAGCGCGGTTTCGACTACGCGAACATTTTCTGCAATCCGGACGAAGCGTCGGCGTTGCGACCTGGATGGTTCGAGCGTCGCGTCGAACGGGTCGCGCGACTGGCGGGCCTCGAGCGGCG
Organism: Paraburkholderia sp. RL17-383-BIF-A; assembly: GCF_046028015.1. Classification (NCBI taxonomy): domain Bacteria; kingdom Pseudomonadati; phylum Pseudomonadota; class Betaproteobacteria; order Burkholderiales; family Burkholderiaceae; genus Paraburkholderia; species Paraburkholderia sp. RL17-383-BIF-A. Next base: position 128,682 of record NZ_JARESR010000011.1, read on the forward strand.
CCGCTTGCTGGAATGGATACTGGCGTGGTCCGGCTTGTCCGCGGCGTGGATTCTCGAAACGGGCGAGACACCGGACATCGATAAGGAGATCGGCAAACTGGCTGCCGAAGCGCTCGAACGCGCGTAAGGCGAATCAGGGCGGCAACTCACGAGCCGCCGCCCCGGCGTCAGTCAGTGGGGCGCTTTGCCGTTGGGCACGGCGTCCAGTGGTTTGTGCTGTTCTTCACCGAGTCCGGGGAAGAACGCGTTCCATGCGGCGCGCACGCCTTGGGCCGCGGTGGCCTCGGCGGCGATCGACTCGGCTTCGCCATCGGCGGCTTTCGATGGATCAGCGGATAGCCCGCGCCAATGCGTAAACACGAGCAGCGGTTTCTCGGTCCATACGCCGTCGCCGTACTTCGCGAAAGCCGTGTCCCCGCTCGTCAATTGCACCTCGTACCAGCCTTCACGGACGGGCGTGTGGGCCGCAAGCTCAAACCACGCGGTCGGTTCGATTTCCTTCATGTCGTCTCCGGTCGGATAAATCGTCATAGATAACCACAGCAAAGGCATTCTTCATGCCCGGGCCGACAGCGGCCCGGCCAGCCCACGCCGTGAAGGCAATCCGCCTTGCAGGCATTGCCTGTCACACGATGTTGCAGTGCGGCGCGCGCGGCATGATTTGCGGGCGATCGGTCAATGTCATTCCGATCGAAATCGCCTCGCATAATCGACACGATAGCGCGACATGGCCCACGTGGACAAACTCAAAAAGTTACACGCGAAGCTTCGCGCTCGAGGCCTCGCTGGACCGGCGCTTCGGCTTGCCGTCCAGCTCGGCCGCCAGCCCGGCCAGCACGCCGACGGCGGACGCCAGTTGCTCCGCGGGCGTGCTGCCATAACCGATCACCAACCCGTTCGTCTCAGCGCGCGGCTGGAGCGCGAACCCCGATAGCGCGCGCGGATTGAGCCCTTTCGCAAGCGCTTGTTCAGTGAGAGTTTGATCGCTTAGGCGCGCCGGCAAGCGCAGCGTCAAATGCATGCCGCAATTGCCGCCGAGGATTTGCGCCGGCGCGAAATGCGCGGTGAGCGCGTCGCGCAACGCCTGCTGTCGCTCGCGATAGAGACGCCGCATGCGCCCCAGGTGCCGCCCGAACTCGCCGCTCTCAATGAAATGTGCGAGCGCCAGTTGCTCCAGCCGGTGCCCGCCGCGCAACATCTCCTGCAACGCGACTGCCGTGTGTGCGGCGATCGGGCGCGGCAGCACCACGAAGCCGATGCGCAGCGCGGGAAACATCGTCTTGCTGAACGAGCCCACGTACAAAACCGGCGCGTCGTCGACCAGACCTTGCATGCTGGCGATCGGCTCGCCGGTGTGGCGGAATTCACCGTCGTAATCGTCTTCGATCAGCCACGCGCCGCTTTGCCGCGCCTGAGCGATCAGTTCCAGGCGGCGCGCCACCGAGAGCACCGAACCCGTCGGATACTGGTGCGCCGGCGACGTGTAGATCAGCTTGGGCGGCCGGGTGCGCCATGCGTCGGCGGGTGCCGCCATGCCTTCCGAGTCGACCGGGATCGGCACCGTGGTCAGGTCGCCCTGATTGAAGGCCGCCTTCGCGCCGCGATAACCGGGATCCTCGACCCACGCGACATCGCCCGGATTGGTGAAGAGCCGCACGCACAGGTTCAGCGCCTCCTGCGCACCCTCGGTGATCACGACCTGCGAGCCGTCGCAACGCACCCCACGCGCCATGCGCAGGTGCGCGGCGATGGCGTCGCGCAACGCCGGCTCGCCAGCCGGCGTGCCGTAGCCGAGCGCAAGCGGCAACGCGCGCTCCATGGACCGTTCGAGCGCGCGCCGCCACGCGGTCACCGGAAACCGGTCCAGTGCGGGCGTGCCCGGCGTCAGCGGCAAGGTGTTGTCCGTGTGGGTGAGCGTGGCCGCGAACTGCCCGACGCGCGCCGCGTAGGCCACCTCCGGCGCGGCAGGGTGTGTGCGCGGCTCGCCGCGCGCAGAGGGGCTGGAGAGCGGGCTCACGCGTGTGCCTCGCTTGTCGGCGACCACGTAACCGACCGCGGCCAGATGCTCGTACGCGATCACAACGGTGTTGCGCGACACCCCCATTTCCTCCGCGAGCAGACGCGACGCCGGCAGCAGCGATCCCGCCGGCAAGCGCCCCGCGAGAATCGCCTGCTGCAAGCGCTCGATCAGCTGTTTTTGGAGCGGTTCCGGCTTCGCTCCGCTGCCACCACTCGCGGAAGCAAGCGGCCCAATGATTTCGATCATCGCTGCTGGACCTATCAAATGAGTTTCTCATGGATCTTTTTAACATACCACGTTTGCCGTATCGTTCTTCATCAACGACGATCATTCGTAACCGAACAGGAGAAGATCCATGGAACCCAGACGCAATGCGTTCGAGCAGCCGATCGGCGCCCCCGTGCCGGGCTGGAACGGCGCTCAGGCGCCCGGCCGCGAGCCGCTGGTGGGCCGCTATTGCCGGATCGAGCCGGTGGACGTGGAGCGCCATGCCGAGGACTTGTACGAGGCGTACCGCTCGGCCACCGACGGCAGCGACTGGACCTACCTGACGGTGGGTCCGTTCGAGAGTCTTGCGGCTTATCGCGAGCATCTGACGCGCGCCGCCGCATCGGCCGATCCGCTGCACCGTACGGTGATCGATCTGGCGACCGGCAAGGCGGTCGGCACGCTGGCGCTCATGCGGATCGACCGCGCCAACGGCGTGATCGAAGTCGGCCACGTCACGTATTCGCCGCGTCTGAAGCGCACGCGCATCGCCACCGAGGCGATGTTCCTGCTGATGTCCCAGGTGTTCGACAAGTTGGGCTACCGGCGCTTCGAATGGAAGTGCGATTCGCTGAACGGTCCGTCGCGCACGGCGGCATTGCGCTATGGTTTTACGTTCGAGGGCATCTTCCGCCAGGCGATCGTGTATCGCGAACGCAATCGCGATACCGCGTGGTTTTCAGTTATCGACAGCGAATGGCCCGCGCTGCGCTCCGCCTATGCGCGCTGGCTCGGCGCCGGCAACTTCGACGCGCAAGGCCAGCAAGTTGAACGGCTGGCGGATCTGATCGCAAAGCAGCGGGCGGCGGCGGGCAACGACCCGCAATGAAGCGCGTGTCGCGCCGGCCGGCACGCGGCTCTAGCGCGACACACCCGGCGGCGACGCCCGTCGCGCGCCGGTTCAGACTTCGTGTGAGCCGCGACGCAGCACGATGGTCGGTTTGCCTTTGTACGTGGTGCGAAGTTGCTCGCGATAACCGCACTTGTGAGCAACGCGCAGCGACGGCAGATTCTCCGGCGCGACGATGCAGGCCGTTTCGCCGCCGGGCCACTGCTGATCGGCCCACTCCAGAGCGGCAAGCACGGCTTCCGTTGCGTAGCCGTGGCCGTGTACGGCCGGATCCAACGCCCAGCCGACTTCAGGCGTGCCGATCAATGACGGCTCGATCTCACGATGGTAGTCGGCAAAGCCGACTTCGCCGAGAAACCGGCCGCTCTGCTTGTCCCGCACGACCCAATAGCCGTAGCCGAGCATCGCCCAGTGTCCGGCGTAGCGCAGCAGACGCGCCCAGACCTCTTCGCGCGTGAACGGTTTGCCGCCGATGTAGCGAATCACTTCGGGATCGGACCACATCGCAAAGCTATCGAGAAAATCGTCGCGCGTGTGCGGGCGTAGGGATAGGCGGGAGGTAGTGAGAAGCGTCGGACGGGTAGACATTGCGTAAGAGCGGATCGTGGTTGAAGTGGCTCGGCAGGCAGTGCGCTCGATCATCGCAGATTTTTCCGCGCGAGGGGCGTGGCCAAAATCCGGACTGAGCGCGCCGCAAGCTATGGCAGGAGAAGAGACTTCGCCATACACTCCCCGATACGTCCGCGCACACGAGTCGACGCGATAAACACATCGACAACAGCATGCGCTGCGTCGCCTCGCTCACCACCGGTCTATCGATGAAACACCGCCTGCGCTACCTCACCGCGCTGATCGTGAACGTCGCCTTGCCCTGGCTCGCCTACCGGCTCGCCCTCCCGCACTGGGGCCACCTCGGCGCGCTAGCCGCCTCGGCGTTGCCGCTGCTCGCGTGGATGAGCCTGGACCTGCTGCGCTATCGCCATTTCGACGCGCTCAGTGCGATGGTGCTGGTCGGCATCGTGCTTTCCATACTGGCCACGGCCGCCGGCCTCGCCAGCAACGCCCGGCAGCGCGCGATCGAAGAACCCATGGTATCCGGCATGATTGGCGCGTCATTCCTGATATCGCTCGCGCTGCCGCGGCCGTTGGTGTTTTACCTCGGCCGCTCGACCATGTCGCGCGAGGATCATCGCAGCGTCGAGAGCTTCGAGCGGCATTGGCGCGAGCGTCCCACGCTCGTCGCCTATATCCGCTTGATGACGCTTGTGTGGGGCATCGGCATGACGGGCGAGAATCTCCTGCGCAGTCTGATTGTCTGGCAATGGGCAGACGACCCGCGCTCGGCCATCGCCTCCAACGTGCTGAGGTACGGCGTCTACGCCGGCCTGACGGCCTGGACTTTCTGGTGCCGCCGGCTCATCAAACGCGATGCGCTGCGCTATCCGGACAACGCCGTGGACCAGGCAAGCCCGCTCGCCAGTCGATAAGCGCCGCGCTCACGCCAGTTCGAGAAAGCGCGCCAGACACGGATTGCGATTGGCCGGCGACCACGCCAACACCTGTTCGATCAGCGGCGCATCGACCAGCGGCCGGAACACCACACCCGCGAGTTGCGCCTTGCGCATCGACGCCGGCACCAGCGCCACGCCCACCCCTTCGTCGACGAGGCTCAGCACTGTTTGCTGCAACTGCACTTCGAAGCGTATGTCGGGTTCGAAGCCGCCAGAGCGGCAATGCTCGACGATCGTCGCGCGCAAAGTGGGCGCCACGTCCTCGGACGCGAGCACGAACGGCTCGCCCGCCAGTTGCGCGATCTTCAGGCGCCGCGCGCGCGCTCGTGGATGACTGCGCGACAGCGCAACGCACAAAGGCTCGCTGAGAATCGTGCGTGTGGCGAGCCCCTTGTCCGGGATAGTCGGGAACATGATGGCCGCGTCGATATGGCCGGCGAGCACCTGCTCGGCGAGGTCGTTCGAGACGACTTCACGCAGGTGCAGCGCGACCTCGGGAAATGCCGCGCCAAAAGCCCGTGCATAGCCGGGCACGACGTTATACGCCGCGCACATCGTGAAGCCGATAGCGAGCTTGCCCGCATCGCCCTGCGCGGCAGCTTGCGCGTTGCTGACGGCTTGCTCCACGGCGGCGAGGATCGCCTTCGCGTCGGCGTAAAAACGCTCGCCCGCGGCGGTCAAGGTGACGCTGCGCGGACTGCGCTCCACCAGCGTGACGCCGAGGCTCGCCTCCAGCGCCGCCAGTTGCCGGCTCAACGGCGGCTGCGACAGGTTCAGACGCGCCGCCGCCCGGCCAAAATGGCGCGTTTCGGCAAGCGTCACGAAGTAGCGCAGCGGCTTGATATCGATCACGATGCTCTCGCGCGAAATGACAATGCAAAAAAGGTATTGTCGGGCACAAAAAACGGTATTGGATTGTATCAACGCTAGCCACTACGCTGGCGGATCGCCATGTCTTCCCGAGATTTTTTCGCCGATGTTAGCCACCCTCGAAATCCTGCTTCCCGTCTTCGGACTGATTTTCGCGGGTTTTGCATGTCGCCGGCGCAACGTGCTCGGGCCGAACTCGGCCTCGGAACTGAACCGCTTCGTGGTCTGGCTGGCGCTGCCGGCGTTGCTGTTCGACATCATGGCGCACGCCACCTGGCAGCAGCTCTATCAGCCGGCCTTCGTCGCTACTTTTTCGATTGCGTGCGTCAGCGTGTTCGTGCTGATTCTCGCGATACGCTTGCTGAGCGGCCGGCATCTCGCCGATGCAAGCGTCGATGCAATCGCGGCGTCGTATCCGAACACCGGTTACATTGGCTTCCCCCTGGGACTGATCGCGTTCGGCCCGGCCAGCCAGACGCCGACCACGATCGCCACGATCCTCGTCGCCTGTGTGCTGTTCGCACTTGCGATCGTGCTGATCGAGGTGGGGCTGCAGAGCGAGCGCACGCCGCATAAGCTGGCGTTGAAAGTGCTGGGCTCGCTGGCGCGCAATCCGCTGATCGTGTCGCCGATTGTGGGCGTGCTGTTCGCCAGCCTGCATGTCGCGTTGCCGGCAAGCGTCGAGACCTTCCTGAAACTATTGGGCGGCGCGGCGAGCCCGTGCGCGCTGGTGAGCCTCGGCTTGTTCCTCGCGGAAAAACGCCCATCCGAGGCCGGCACACGCGGCATTTCCTGGTTGCTGACCGGGGTCAAGCTGCTGGTGCAGCCGGCGCTGACGTGGTGGTTCGCGGCGCGCGTGTTCGGACTCTCGCCCACGCTGGTCGAGATGGCCGTCGTGCTGGCCGCGCTGCCCACCGGCACCGGCCCGTTCATGCTCGCCGAGTTCTACGAACGTGAAGCGCACATCACCTCACGGACAATCCTGCTGTCCACCGTTGGCTCCGTCGCGACCCTGTCCTTGCTGTTGATGTTGATGGGCCATCGGACCTAAGCGCAGCTGAACGCGCCGGCCGGCACGCAAACATACGTAGGCCCGCGCCTCGCGTTATGCTTCGAACACGGACCGCCTCGGTCCGCGATCCGCTTGCGCGAAGCCGACCCGAACCGCCCCGCCGTGCCGAAAGCCCGCCCACCCGAACTGCATGACGACGCCGACGCCCGTTCGCTCGCGCGGCACTATCCGCGCGGGCTGCGCATCGACCCGCACTCGCACACGTGGGCGCAGGTGCTGTACGCGGTATCGGGCGTGATGTGGGTGGAAGTCGGCCGCGAAGCACTGGTCGTGCCGCCGCAACGGGCGGTCTGGCTGCCGGCCGGCACGCTGCATTCCATCCACATGATGAGCGAAGTGGAAATGCGCAACCTCTACCTTCACGAGCGCAACGTCGGTCACCTGAGCCGGCGCAGCGACGTGTTCGAAGTGAACGGCCTGCTGCGCGAACTGATCACCTCGATCGCGGAACACGAGGGCACCGGCGCACGCGATCAAACCTATCTCGACGCCGCGTACCGTCTCGCCATGCTGGAACTCGGGCACGCGCCGCGCTCGTCGCTGCGCATCGCGCTGCCCGATGCTTCGGACCGGCGGCTCGAGGCGCTATGCCGCGCGGTGATCGACAACCCGTCGATCGCCATCAGTTTCGAGCAGCATGCGGCTTCGGTCGGAGCGAGCGTGCGGACGCTGGCGCGGCTCTTCACGCGGGAACTGGGTATCGGCTTTGCCGAATGGCGCCGCCAGGTGCAACTGGCGGTGGCCGTCTCCTGGCTCGCCGAAGGGCGGCCGGTCAGCAGCGTCGCGCGCTCGCTCGGTTTTCAGCCGAGCAGCTTCAGCGACATGTTCCGCCGCGAACTCGGCGCGCCGCCCACTGGCTTCGATCCGAGCGGCACATTGAGCGAAGCTGCTTCCGTTGTCTCACCCGAACGCAAACCCGAACCCCAACCCGAACCGGCGAACACACGTCCCGGCTGATTACTCGTCGCGCGTATCTTCTGCGCATCGTGCGCATGCAGACCCAACGCCTTGTCCGATATTCGAAAGTCTTTGTCTCAACGCCTTTGTGCCGGTCACCTAGACTACGTTCAATCTGCTGCGCGAAATAGCCCGCAATCCAGCAGCCCCCTCTTGCATGGAGCGACACACGATGAAAGCCGTCCAGTTCAAATCCTTCGGCAGCCCCGAAGTGCTCGAATACGTCGATCTGCCCACGCCGCAAGCCGATGCGGACAACGTCGTCGTGCAGGTCAAGGCGGCCTCGGTGAATCCGAGCGACGTCAAGAACGTCTCCGGACATTTCGGGCACACGGTTTTGCCCCGTACGCCAGGGCGCGACTTCAGCGGCGTGGTGGTGGACGGCCCGCAAAACTGGCTCGGCGCCGAAGTGTGGGGCACCGGCGGCGATATCGGCTTCACGCGCGACGGCACGCATGCTGAATTCATCAAGGTGCCGCTCGCGGCACTGTCGCGCAAACCCAAAACACTGAGCCACGCCGAAGCGTCCGCCATCGGCGTGAACTTCGTGGTCGCCTGGCTCGGCACGGTCGAGTACGCGCATCTGCAAGCGGGCGAAATCATCGCGGTGATCGGCGCGGGTGGCGGCGTGGGTGGCGCGGTGGTGCAGATCGCGAAGGCACACGGCGCGCGGGTGATCGCCGTGGACCGTCATCCACTCGACGCAGATACGCCGGCGGGTCGCCTGATCGACGACTACGTGCCGCTCGACGAAAACGTCACCGATCGCTTGAGAGCGCTGACCGGCGGCGCGGGCGCGGACGTGGTGTACGACACGGTCGGCGGCGTGGCCTTCGAGACCGCATTGAACCTCGTCAAGCGACGCGGCCGCGTGCTGGAAATCAGCGCGACGGGCAAGCGCCGCGTCGAGTTCGATCTGATCGACTTCTATCACAACGAGACCCAGTTGCTCGGTGTGGATAGCGCGAAGCTCGGCGTCGCCGACTCGGCGCCGTTGATGACAGCGCTGGTCGAGGGTTTCGAAACCGGCAAGCTGACCGGGCCGGTGATCGCGCAGGCCTTCCCGCTCGAACGCGCGCGCGAAGCGTACGACGCCGTCGCCAGCGGCACGCGCGGCCGGGTCGTCATCACGATGTAGTCGCCGTCGCGGCCGGCGGGCGTGGCGGCCCGTTTTCACGTGGCTTTTCACGTGGCTTTTCACGTGGCTTTTCACGTGGTTTTTCGAGTGGTCTGTCACGCGGCTTCTCACCTGGGTACAACAGTCATGAAAGCGTATTTGATCTCGCTGGCCGCCGGAGCGGTGGTCGGCCTCCTCTACAGCGTAATGGAAGTGAAGTCGCCCGCGCCGCCGACCGTCGCGCTGGTCGGACTGCTCGGCATGCTGGGCGGCGAACATGTGATTCCGTTCGTCCGCACCTGGCTTGCCGCGGGCGTTCACTGACCTGCTTCAAGCCGCCGCGCGTTGCTTGCGCTGAAGTCAGCGCATCGATCGAGTCAAGCCAACCCGGACACTTCTTCAGGCTCGCCAGGCCATCCCCTTTTCCGTCACCGTGCGTCACACGCTAAGATTGAGGCCCGACGGGCCGGTGCGCTGCCCGGATATGACAAGAAAAGCTTCGCCTCGGAGAATCAGATGCCTGAAGAATACGAAGTACATGGTCCGCACGACCATGCCGTGGAACACGCCGGCCATCACGACGCGGACCCGTTCGCAAGCCGCATGGCCGTGATCACGGCCATCCTCGCAACGATTGGTGCGCTGTGCGCCTATCAGAGCGGCAACAGCGAAAACCTCGCGCTGTATTACAAGAACGAAGCCGCGATCAAAAAGACCGAAGCGTCGAACCAGTGGAACTATTACCAGGCGAAGGGCGAGAAGCAGAACCTCGCCGAACTCGGCGCGGCGCTCTCCGCCGCGAATACCGACGCGCATGCGAAATTCCTCGCCGACGTCGATAAATACAAGCAGCAGAAAGAGCCGATTCGCGCGAAGGCCGAAGCCATAGAAAAGGAAGTCGTCGATAACGACGTGAAGAGTGAAACGCTTCTGCACGGCCATCATCGTTGGGCACAGGCCACCACGCTGATCCAGGTGGCGATCGCCCTGTGCGCCATCACGTTGCTGACCCGCAAGAAGTGGCTGCGCAATCTCTCGTTCGTGGTGGCGGGAGCGGGCGTGATCACCGGCGCCCTGGCGTTTTTCTCGGCTTGATGGATCAAGGACCGCACAGCCGCCGTGGTTGGCTGCGCGGCGCAAATGAAGGGAGTGAAGCGTGATTGATGGGTCCGCCGTTCTAGGCGTTTTTTCGGTGTATGTGGCCGGCGTGGTGATCCCCGGCCCGAACTTCGTCGCGGTCGCGCATAAGGCCGCATCGGCGACGCGAGTCGAAGCGCTCGCGATGGTCGCCGGCATCGTGCTGGTCAATCTGTTCTGGGCAAGCTGCGCGATTCTCGGCGTCGGCATTGTGTTCACGGCTTTTCCGTGGCTCGCGCTAGCAGTCAAGGTGGCCGGCGCCGGCTACCTGATCTGGTTCGGCGGACGTCTGATCGTCAATGCATCGGCGGGCAAACCGGCTCGCAGCATGCATGCGGCGAGCGGCGGTTTCCGTCAGGCATTCGCGCAAGGCTTTGCCACCAACATCGCGAATCCGAAGTCGATGGCGTTCTTCGCTGCGGTGTTCTCCTCCGCCATGCCGGCGCACGTCGGCGTCGGCACGTTTGCCGCAATGCTCGGCATGGTGTGCGTGGTGGCAAGCAGCTGGTACGGGTTCGTTGCGCTCACCTTGTCGCATGCGCGGATTGCCTGCGCCTATCGCCGCTGCAAGGCATGGATCGACCGCGTTTGCGGCGGGCTGATCGTCGCGTTGGGTGTGCGTCAATTGATACGGTAGCTTCAGCAGTCCCTAATCTCGAGACGCGTGTTAAATACTGTTTTGCACGCAGTCTCGCCTCCATCAGCGCCAGCAATAAAGAGATAAGCACGGCGCAGCTTCATGACATAAATTAAGGATGCCGTATTACTGTTCGCACCCCTACAGCGAACGTCACATCCGGCACGATCTGTCATGGAGGAATCGCTGTGAGAGAAACTATTGATCCGTCAGACGAGGTGACGACCGCCAACCTCGAAGCAAACATTCTCCTTCCCCAGCTCGGCTGCCCGGCAGGCAAGATCGGCATAGCGGTCGGCGACATGCTGGAACGCTCGAATCGCGCGGTTATCGAAACGGCATTCGATCTGCTCGATCTGCACGCAAACGAGCGCGTGCTCGAAGTTGGCCTCGGCAACGGCGGGCATATCGCCTACGTGCTCGATCAGGCCGCGAGGCTGCGTTTCACCGGTATCGATCTATCGCCTACCATGATCGCCGTCGCTCGTTGCCGCAACGCGGCTTTCGTGCGCGACGGCCAGGTCAGGCTCGAAACCGCGGACGTCGCCGCCATGCCGTTCGCCGCCGCTTCGTTCGACAAGGCAGTCACGATCAACAGTACGTACTTCTGGCCCGACGTGACCGCCGGCCTGGCGGAGATTCGCCGCGTGTTGCAAGTGGACGGCACGCTGGTGATCGCGGCCATCACGCCGGGTGCCGCGATTGAGATGCCCTTTGCCGAGTACGGCTTTACGGTGCATGACGCAACGGCGCTGGAGGCCGCCTGCGTGGCCGCGGGTTTCGATCGGATCGGCATCACCCGCTTCGTCGAACCGCTCAGCGACCCGCCGCAGCAGTATGGCCCGCGGGAGTTCTATCTGCTTAGGGCGTGCGCCGTCTGATACGGCGGCTTGCATCGGCGCTTTACGCGGCAAGACTCAATGTGCAATGCCGCGCGCACGCTCGAGCAACAATTCGCGCTCACGCGCATTGCGCGTCATACCGGCCGCACGTTCGAATTCGGCACGCGCCTCATCCACGCGGCCGAGTTTCGCCAGCAGATCGCCACGCACGCTCGGCAACCAGTGGTAGTTCGCGAGCGCGGCATCGGTGGCCAGCACATCGACGATCTCCAGTCCCGCAGCCGGGCCGAACGCCATGCCGACCGCCACCGCGCGATTCAACTCGACCACCGGCGACGGCGCCACCTGTGACAGCGCGTCATACAACGCGACGATCTGCACCCAGTCGGTATCGTCCGCGCGACGCGCACGCGCATGACACGCTGCAAGCGCCGCCTGCAGCGCGTAGGGGCCGCTCGCGCCGCCCAACGCATGCGCGCTGTCGAGCGCGGCGAGCCCGCGACGGATCAGCAGTGGATCCCAGCGGCTGCGGTCCTGATCGAGCAGCAGCACGGGGCGGCCTCGCGCATCCGTGCGTGCATGCGTGCGCGACGCCTGAATCTCCATCAGCGCGATAAGGCCATGCACTTCGCTCTCATCCGGTACGAGACCGCTCAGCACACGGCCAAGCCGCAGCGCTTCCTCGCATAGCGCAGGACGCATCCAGTCGTCGCCGGCAGTGGCCGAATAGCCTTCGTTGAAGATCAGATAGATGACTTGCAGCACCGAGGCGAGCCGCGGCGCGCGCGCGTCCGCCTGGGGCACTTCGAACGGCACCTTGGCGGCCGAGAGCGTGCGCTTGGCGCGCACGATACGCTGCGCGATGGTCGGCTCCGGCACGAGAAACGCGCGCGCGATTTCGTCCGTGGTGAGGCCGCCGAGCAGGCGCAGGGTGAGCGCGACCCGCGCGTCGGTGGACAGCACCGGATGGCACGCGGTAAACACCAGCCGCAGCAGGTCGTCGCCAATATCGTCGGCGCGGGCGGCATCGAGGGCATCGACGAAATCGGGCACGAGATGAGCCTCCAGCGCGTCGAGATCGTGACCCAGCTCCTGATGCTTGCGGGCATGCAGCGCTTCCTGCCGCAAGCGGTCGAGGGCGCGGTTCTTTGCGGTCGCCATCAGCCACGCTCCAGGATTGTCGGGCACGCCCGCGTCGGGCCAATGTTCGAGCGCGGCCACCAGGGCGTCTTGCGCCAGTTCTTCGGCGAGCCCCACGTCACGCACGATTCGCGCGACGTGGGCGATGACCTTGGCGGATTCGATCCGCCAGACTGCCTCGATGGCACGGTGGGTGGCTGCCGTCGTCACGCGTCAGCCCGCCGCCTTGGCGTTCGGGTCCATGTAGATGAGCTCCCAGATGTGGCCGTCGATATCTTCGAAGCCATGCCCATACATGAAACCATAATCCTGCGGCGCGCGCGGTATCGTGCCGCCCGCGGCGAGTGCTCGCGCGACCAGCGCATCCACCTCTTCCCGGCTTTCACAAGACAGGCCCACCAGCGCCTCCGTGCTCTCCTTCGGGTCGCACAGCGATTTGCGCGTGAACGACTTGAACAGGTCCTTGACCAGCAACATCGCGTAGATGTTTTCGCCGAGGATCAGACAGGCCGCCTGCTCGTTCGTGAATTGCGGCTCGAACCTCAAGCCGATCGCGCTGAAAAAGGCTTTCGACCGTTCGAGGTCATTCACCGCGAGATTGACGTAGATCTGCTTATGCATGTTGGAGTCCATTGATGAGGTGGCGGTCGCACGGCTCTCACCACGCACTACGCTCAGTGCGCCCGTTGCGCCGCGTCAGCAGCCCTGCGCCGCGTTCAGCGCGTTTCCGTTCCCGCCTCAGCGTTTGCCGGCTTCCAGTTCGCGGAACCGGTCCAGCTCGGGGCCGGGCTCGAAGTCGTCGAGTTCGAATAACTGACGCACTTCGATTTCGCCGTCGGCTTGCTCGCCGAACGGCGCCGGAAAGCGCCGCGCCCATTCCATGGCCTCTTCACGCGAACGCACCTGGATCAGCGTGTAGCCGGCAAGCAGTTCCTTGGTTTCCGCAAACGGGCCGTCGACCACCGAACGCTTGCCGCCGCTGTAGCGTATGCGCCAGCCTTTAGAACTCGGTTGCAGACCGGTGGCGTCGAGCAGCACGCCGGCTTTCGCCAGTTCTTCGTGGTACGCGCCCATTGCGGCCATGAGGGACGCTTCCGGCATCTCGCCGGCTTCGCTCGCGGCCGTCGCTTTTACAAGGATCATGAATCGCATCGCCGTTACTCCAATTCGTTGTAAGAGGGAAAGCCACACAAACTGAGAGGCTTCTTACTCACACGACGAGCAACGCGCGGCCTGATCGACACGCCTGCCGACCCACCAGGGAAAACCCCGAGACAACGCTGTCGATGCGCGTATCGCCTAGGCGAAACAAGGTCCGAGCTTGCGGACTTCGACGGTGCACCACGTGGCCGCCGGGCAGGCTTGGGCGATAGCCACGGCTTCTTCACGGGTATCGCAGTTGAGGAGGAAGAACCCGCCGATCATCTCTTTGGCTTCGGCGAACGGGCCGTCGAGCAGTTTCGGCTGGCCGTCGCGGACCTGTACGCGGACCGCGTCGCTTGCGGACGTGAGCGACTCGACCGCGACCAGTTTGCCGCGCTCTTTCAGATCGGCGGCGAAACGGACCATCTGGTCGTAGACTTCGCGGCCCGCAGCTTCACCGCGTTCAATGCGTTGATTCGGGGGTTCGACGATGAGCAGCATATAGGACATGGCGTCTCCGATTGATCGCGTCGCAAACGTGAACGCCCTGGAAGCGTAAGAGGGAGAAATCGCGCTCACGGCCGGTTGGCGAGAGGCAGTCTAACAAGCGCGGATGACTCCAGCAAACCAGATGCGGCGCCGGCATGGCGGCCGAATGGGCGCCTTACGGAGACTCGTAATATCCGCACGTCGATGCAAGGTGTGAAAAAAACGCCCCATGGGGGCGTTTCATTTGCGCGAACTAGAAAGGAAAGAGCCTAACCAGGCCGCCCTGCTCCTCAGGCAGCAGCTTCTGCAATTGCCTGCACCTGCGCGGACCTCATCAGTCCTTCAATCATTTTCGCTTCCGCGCTCGCAATCTCGCTCAACGATGCCACGGACAGTTGCGCGTCGAGAATCTCCAGCGCCGTGCACAAGCGGGCGTATTCGCCGTCTTCCAAAGCCCATGCGCCTTCGCCGAGTTCACGCGCGTCGAGTTGAACCATCGCGGCATGTGCGCTTTCAATGTCGGCAATCGCGTCCTCGCCGAGACCGAGCCGCGCAAGCTCTTGCGACACCAGTAAATGCCGGCTCAAGGTCATGTGCAGATTCCGCGAGCCGTGGCCGTGGCGGAATGCATCGAGGGCGGTGTAGCACTGCAGAAGCATCGCCGCGGTGACCGGCTCATGAGCGGTGCGGCTATAGGTCAGCGCACGCAACAGCGGGGACATGGCCGGCTGGTTGTGCTTGCGGACTCGCGATTTACTGGACATATCGGTTCAACCTCCTTCTCTAACTCTCGGCTTCGCCACCGGATTCTTGCGTTCAACGGTGGCAATCGCCGCCGATACGCCGGCGGCTCGACAGGCCCGAAGCGAGTCTGTGTGGCCATCATGGCAAGCAACTATTAAGACAGACTTAAACGACCTCAAGTCCTGTTTAGATGCAGCGTGCCTCACAGCGCGCAGCCGGCCGCTTGTCCGGTGCCGCCACAAAAAACGCAGTGCAACGCCGGCATATCGGTTCGAACCCGCCGATTGCAAGCCTTGCCGCGCAACGAGACGAAAAAAAACCCTGTTCCCGCGAAGGAACAGGGTCGGACAGGATGGAACAGTCGTACTCGCGCGTGGATGCTTGCCGACCTTCACCACCACAAACTAACAGAGTTGCTACTTGAACTACATCTGCGAAAAGCTGTTGTTTCTTGAACTACTGCTGCATCACAGCCGGGTCCTTCGCCTTCAACATCGCCTGACTGCAACCCCCTGCTGATTCACGCGCTAATTCATGGATCGCGCGCCGTTTGCATTGCTTCTCTTACCTACTGCTTTACTGCCCTGCCGCGTACCACAACCGCGGCAAACTGCCATCAACGGTACGGTTCAAAACAACGCGGGGGAAGACCGCGTCGATGGGCTCGGTGATTTGTCGCGCCATGGAAAACAGTGTATGCCGGCACTTGCGAATGCAATTGCGCGAAGCGAGGGGAATTGGCAGGCCAGTTTGGCGAATCGGCGTAACAGGCCGATTTCCTCAGACATGAGCGACGGCGCCTTCGCCGTCGCTCACTCATTTTTGAGTGGGTGCGATTAACCGACGCGACACCGCGTGGACGACACGCGCGTTCGCATCGGGCAGGGTCATCAACCCCGAGCGACGAAGTCGCTGATCGTCAGCAGCACTTTTTCGCCCGGACGCGCCAGCATCTTTCTCTCCGCCACGGCGGTGATGCGTTTGCGCCCGTCCGCGAAAGTCTTCAATACGCGCTCCTCGCCGGCGTCGCGTTGCAGCCAGAAATGCTGCTCCAAGGCCTCACGCGTGACGGCGCACTCAAGGTCCCGTCCTCGCGTCGAAAGCTGGAAAATCACCGCGCGTCCGTCTGCCGAGACGCTTGGCTCAAGCTCGATAATCTCCATAGCCCACCTCGCAAAGTTCGTTAAGCCGCTCGCCGAGTTGAACGAACGACACCGAAAGAAACTGAATACACACGCAAAGCCACGCGCTGAGTTTTTCGGCTGATCAAATGCACCCTATCGCGCCACGGCCGCGCTCGTTGTGAGCTGAGCCATTGTCCCGTGAACCGGCGCGTGCGTCGACAGCGTCAACGGCATATGCGACGGTCGGCGCGCTGAACCGCTCAACCAGCGCGGACGTTTCGCGCAGAACTCATGCAGCAGTGCATTCAACCCTTCCGTCATGGCTTGCGCGCTACGGCGCGCGCCGCGCGATGCGGACGAAATCGCAAACCAGGAATGCGGCGGCCGAAGCTCGTGGCAAATGCCGCGCGCATCGACAAAGCGCAGACAACCGGTGTCGGGATAAAAGACGAGCGTCATCGCGTCGCCGTCGACCCCGTGCGTGACCATGTGTGGTTTCGTATTCAGCATTTTCGTTGTTATGCCAGGTTGGCGTTTTTTTGTTGACGGTGCGGCTTCGAGGCCGCCCGCGCCAGCAATTTGCGCACGAGGCAAAAGCAAAGCGCATGCCAACGAGGGCACAACGCATCGCGTGAACCGTGGCGACTGCAACGCGACCTGACGACACCGTGCCTCTGGCGCGCCGCAAATGCCGATCACGCCTGAGGCGAGCCACGCGACAGCATGCGATTGCGCGGCGGCGCGGACCGCCAACTGGCGGCATTGGCGCGACTGGCGCACGGCAAAATCGAGAGGCACACACATACCGCGTGGTAAAAAAGCGCTGCTGGCGCGACAATTCACGACCATTATTACTAGCCGCCGGCACACCGGCAACGTGACCAACATGCCCGCTCAAGAACCCGGCTTCACCCTGCGCCCGGCGCTGGACTCGGACATACCCTTCCTGTTCGAACTGCGCAAGGCGACCATGACTGAGCACCTCGCGCGCGTTGGCGAACCGTCGGACGATACCGAGCATCGCGCGCGTCTGCTGCATCGTTATGACACGGCGCGCGTAATTTGCATCGACGGCGAACCGGCCGGTTTGCTCAAGGCGCATCGCACCGGCGCCGAATGGGTCGTCGTGCAATTGCAGATCACGCCGGCACTTCAGGGGCGCGGCATCGGCGAACGCGCGCTGCATTGGGTGTTGCGCGCCGCGCAGGCCGACGCATTGCCGGTCACCCTCAAGGTGCTCAAAGGCAATCCCGCGATGCGGCTCTACGAGCGGCTCGGCTTCGAGATCGTCGGCAAAGATGGGAGACAGTTTTACATGAGGCGCGCGCCGCGCGCGTCGGCGGAAATTGAAGCAGAATGAATGTCGGATAAAGACTGATACGTAACGGACCTGCCATGACCTTTCGCGACACTTCCGCCATCGCTAGCTGGCACGCCCATGTGTATTTCGATGCGAGCACCCGCGACGCCGCGTGGACCTTCCGCGAGCAGATCGAAGCGCACTGGAGCGGCAAGCTGCAAATGGGCCGCTTTCACGAGCGCCCGGTCGGACCGCATCCCATGTGGTCGTATCAGCTTGCATTTACGCAGGACCAGTTCGCCGACCTGGTCGGCTGGCTCACGCTGAATCACGGCTCGCTGGATATCTTCCTGCACCCCAACACCGGCGACGCACTGCGCGATCACCGCGACGCGGCCGTATGGATCGGCCATTCGCACGAACTGGTGCTGAGCGCGCTGGGCTAACGGCTTCGAACGCGGCGCGCAGCGAATCGAACCGCGCGCCGCCGCTTGCGGTTCACATATTCGAATACGAACTGCACCAGCCGCGCGCGGCGACCTGTTTGTCGCCGAACAGCGTGCAGCCGCCGTATGCATCGGTGGCTTTACCCTGGAACAGCGAGCAATTGCCGCAATTCTGTCCGGCGGCGTAGCCGGGGAATTTCGCCTTGTCGACCTTGGAGGCGTCCTCCTTATAGCCGACGGCTTGCGCCTTCGGATCGGCTTCGCTGAGCGTATTCGCGGTCTCGGCGAAAGCGGTACGGGCGAGTGCGAGCGCTGAGCCCGCGCTCACGCCGAGCAGCAGAAAATGGCGGCGCGATGTTTTCATATGGGTCCGATGGAAAGTGGGAGGCGTGCCTCGATCGCGATCAAGTGCAATCAAGTGGGATCAAGCGCCGTCAATCGAGAAATCGCGTGAACCGCTCAACCGGTTCACGCTCGGTGCGCAACGTGTTGACCAGCGCGCTTTCGTCAGCAAAGCCGAGGGACATGCCGCACACCAGTTGTTCTTCGGGCGGCAGGCCGAGGTGTGCCGCAATCACGCGATGAAACGGCGTAAACGCAGCCTGTGGACAGGTATCGAGACCACGTCCGCGCGCGGCCGTCATGATCGCCTGCAGGAACATGCCGTAGTCGAGCCAGCTGCCGCGCTCCAATACCCGGTCGATGGTGAAGAACAAGCCCACCGGTGCGCCGAAGAAGCGGTAGTTCTGCGCATGCTGCTCATGCATGCGCGCCTTGTCGCCCTTCCCGATACCGAGCAGGCCATACAGATCCCAGCCGATTTTGCGGCGCCGGTCGATGTACGGTGACACCCATTGATGCGGGTAGTACGGATACTCTTCCTGGTACAGCGCGTCGCGCTGCGGGTCGTCGTGGGCGGCGAGCAAGGCCCGCGAGAGGCGCGCGAGCGACTCGCCCGTCACCACATAGACTTTCCACGGTTGCGTATTGGTGCCCGACGGCGCGCGGCTGGCGGCTTCGAGAATGGCTTCGATCTCGCCGCGTGGCACCGGTGTAGGCAGAAAGGCGCGAATGGAACGCCGCGTGATGAGCGCGGTGTCGACGGCGTTATCGGATGTGGTCATCGGCGAATTCCGGCAGAGCCAACGGTTGTGGCGGTCTGCGGGAATTCTAGCGCGAGCGCCACCTTCTTCGCTGACAGGCCGGCAACTGCCGCCCTGCTTCAACAGGTCTAACGCGGCGGCCTCAGCCGAGCGGCGTTTTCAGCGCATCGATGAGATCGAGCAGATCATAGGGCTTGCGCAACAAGATGGCGTGCGGCAAGACCTTGCGCTGCTCCGGCGTCAGCACGAGGTCGTAGCCGGTCAGAAAGATGACGCGCAGATCGGGCCGCTCGCTACACACCTCCAGCGCCAGATCGATGCCCGACTTGCCCGCCAGCCCTACGTCGGTGAGCATCACGCTGATCGCATGTTCGCTGAGAATCTGCCTGGCGTCGTGCTCGCCTTCGGCCTCCAGAATGTCGAAGTCGAACGTGCGCAGCAATTCGGCGGTGCTCGCGCGAATCAGTTCGTCGTCTTCCACCAGCAGAATCCTTGGCCGCGTCTGAGCCGCGAAACTGCCGGCGCTATCCGGCATGGCAGGCGGATCGACCTCGAGAAGATGCTGCTCGGCCTCGGCGATTTCGGCCGCCAGTGGATTCTGCGTTTGCAGCACGTATCGGACTTTGCGCGCCAATGCTTCGTGCGTGTAGGGCTTGCTGAGCAATTCGATGCCTTCATCGAGCCGCCCGGAATGCACGATCGCGTTGTCCGTATAGCCCGACGTGAACAGCACCGCGATCGCGGGCAACCGTTCGCGCGCCTTGCGGGCGAGTTCGGTGCTGCGCAGCGGGCCGGGCATTACCACATCGGTGAACAGCAAGTCGATCGGCACGCCGCTTTCGACGATCGCGAGCGCGCTTTGCGCGTCTTTCGCTTTCAGCACGCGATAGCCGAGATCGGACAGCATTTCGACCACCGTCGTGCGCACTTCCTCGTCGTCCTCCACCACCAGAACCGTTTCCGTGCCGCCCTTCGCGGGACCGGCGTCGATATTCGTTTCGAGGTCTTCCTGCTGGCGCACCCGCGGCAGATAGATGCGAATCGTCGTACCGTGCCCCTCCTCGCTGTAGATCTTCACATGGCCGCCCGACTGCTTGACGAAGCCATACACCATGCTCAAGCCGAGGCCGGTGCCCTGACCTTCGGGCTTGGTCGTGAAGAACGGCTCGAACACGCGCTCGCGTACTTCCGGCGACATTCCGGCGCCCGTGTCGGTGACGGCCAGCATCACGTACTGGCCCGGCGTGACCTCCGCGTTGCGCTTGGCGTAGGCGTCGTCGAGCGCGGCGTTGCCGGCTTCGATCGTGAGCTTGCCGTGGCCGTTCATCGCGTCGCGCGCGTTGATCGCGAGGTTCAGCAGCGCGTTCTCGACCTGGAAGGGATCGACCAGCGTATTCCACAAGCCGCCCGACACGATCGTTTCGATTTCGACGCCGTCGCCGAGCGCGCGTCGCAACATGTCGTCGAGTCCGCGCACGAAGCGGCCGAGATTGACGACCTTCGGCGCGAGCGGCTGACGTCGCCCGAACGCCAGCAACTGCGAGGCGAGGTTCGCGCCGCGGGCCACGCCCGCCAGCGCATTGCGCACGCGCTGCTCGGGCTTCTCGGAACCGGCGACGTCTTTCGCCAGCAGTTGCAGATTGCCGCCTATCACCTGCAGCAGATTGTTGAAGTCGTGCGCGACGCCGCCCGTGAGTTTGCCGATTGCTTCCATCTTCTGCGCCATGCGCAGCGCTTCTTCGGCGTGGCGCAGCGCCTCGGTGGTTTCCTTGTCGGCGGTGACGTCGCGACCCACGCCGTGAATGCGCGCCGTGTCGGGATCGAGCGCGAGTGTCCACGCGACCCAGCGCCACGTACCGTCGATCCGCTTGAAGCGGTTTTCATAGCGCACCGGCACGCCCGTACGACGCAATTCGGCCAGATGCGTGCTGACAACCGCGACATCATCCGGGTGAACCAGGTCGACGTAGGAACGCGACATCAGCCAGTGCATGTTATGACCGAGCGCATTGCTCCACGACGGACTCACGCGCTGCAAGCGGCCTTCGATATCGGCCACCACCAGCAGATCTTCGCTCAACTCCCACAGACGGTCGCGGTCCGCCACCGTCTCGATCACACGGCGCTCCAGCGTTTCGTTCAGATCGTGCAGCGCGCTTTGCGCTTTGGCGCGCTCGGCGATTTCGCTTTGCGCGGCCTGGTACAGACGCGCGTTGTCGATGGCAATGGCCGCTTGCGCGGCGATACCGGCCACGATCCGCTCGGCGCGTTCGGTGAATACGCCAGGCTCCGGATGGCCGAAGAACAGGCCGCCGACCACCTCCCCGCTACGCGACTGCACGGGTGTGGCCAGATAGCTGCGCACCTTCAGGTGGCCTTCCGGCATGCCACGATGCGGTACGTTGTGGCCGTAGCGCGGATCCTGAGTGATATCGTCGACGCGAACAATGCCTTCGCCCTTGAACGTCGGCGCGAACACCGCCGTGTTGCGCGGCATCGGAAAGCCCTCGAACGCTTCCTTCGGCACACCGGACAGCGTGTACAGCATGTAGCTGCCGCCCTTGTCGTCGAGCACGTTATAGAAGAACGAACCGAATGCGGCGCCGGTCAGTTCGGTGGCCGCGTCCGTCACGATCTGCACCGCGCGGTTCAGATCGAGTTCGGCCGCCACCGTCGAGCCCACGCGATTGAGAATCTCCAGCGTGCGCGATTCCTCGCGCAGCTTCATCTCGGTCTCGCGGCGCAAGCGGGCGAGTTGCAGATTGCCCGACACGCGGGCCAGCAGTTCGCGCGCCGAGAAGGGCTTGGTCAGATAGTCGTCGGCACCGTGCTCGATGCCGTCCACGCGTGCTTCCTCGCCCGCGCGGGCGGACAGCATCAACACCGGCGTGTCGCGCAGGTCCGGATCGGCGCGCAGTGCGCGCAGCAGGCCAAAGCCGTCGAGGCGCGGCATCATCACGTCGGAGAGCACCAGATCGGGACGCTCCTCGCGCGCGGCTTCGAGCGCGGCCTGGCCGTCGGTCGCAAGACGCACGTCGTGCCCTGCCGCGCGCAGAATGCGGCTCATGTAATCACGCAAGTCCGCATTGTCGTCGACGACCAGGAGCCGCGCGGCAGCGACCGGCGCAGCGTCGGGCGACTCCTCGCCGGCCGGCTTCGCATCGATTGGCGCATCGGTGAGGATTTCGTTCTCCGGACTCCAGCGCAACGCGGCATCGACATAGGTGCGCGCGTGTTTGCTCATGGCAGCATGCACGGCTGAGTCTTCGGACTGGGACTGCACGGCGCCACGCGGCAGCGAGACGGTGAAGCACGCCCCCTGGCCCAGCGCACTGTCGACCCGCACCGTACCGCCGTGCAGCTTCACCAGTTCCTGCACCATTGCGAGCCCAATGCCACTGCCTTCGACCGAGCGCCCGGGCGCGCCCGCCACGCGATGAAAGCGCTCGAAGAGGCGCGGCACTTCTTCTTCGGCAATGCCGATCCCGCTATCCGTCACGCTAACCTCGACGCCACCGCCGACGACCTCGCGAACCGCGACACGAATCGTGCCGAAGAACGTGAACTTGTATGCGTTGGACAGCAGGTTCATCACGACCTTTTCCCACATCTCGCGGTCGAGTTGCACGACCACGGGCGTGGCCGGAATCTCCACCTCGAGCCGCAGGCCCGCTGTCTCGATCGCGGACTGAAACAGCGACGCGAGTTCGGCCGTGAAGGACGCGATATCCGTGGGTTGCGGGTGACTCTGCATGCGTCCCGCTTCGATGCGCGAAAAATCCAGCAACGCGTTGACGAGCTTGAGCAGCCGCAAGCCGTTGCGGTGCGTGATCTCGATCAGCGCGCGGTCCTCGATATCGCTGCCCATCCGCGCGCTGTCACCGCTTGCGGCAAGTTGCGGCTTGGCGAGCAGTTCTTCGAGAGGGCCGAGCATCAGCGTCAACGGCGTACGGAATTCGTGGCTGATGTTGGAAAAGAACGTGGTTTTCGCGCGGTCGATTTCAGCCAGCGCCTCCGCGCGCCGCCGCTCTTCCTCGTAAGCGCGCGCGTAGCCGATCGCCGCGCCGATCTGGCCGGCGCTCAGGTTCAGAAAGCTGCGATAGGCGTCGTCGAAAAGGCGGCAAGGATTCAGGCCGGCGATCAGAACCACGGCTTGCGTCGCCTCGCCGCCGGCCGACACCGGCAGAACGACCGCCTGCTGCGGCGTGAGATGCCACGGCCCGCGCGGCATCTCGGTGCCGAATCGCTGCGTCAAATCACGCACCAGTTGCGGCGCCTGGATCGCCATCACGTCGCCGACCGGCCAGAGCGAGTCGCCGTCGAGCTTGATTGTCCGCGGCGCCGCCGGGTGATCCGGCTCGATGCCGCTCGAACCGACCAGCGTGGCCGTGTCGCCGCCGGGTTCGGCGGCGTACAGCAAGGCGAATGGAAGATCTTGCAGATTGGACTGCAAGGCACGCGCGCTGAGCTTGCATGCTTCGCGCCAGTCGCGGCCGTCGGGGCTGACCGCCGCCAGTTCCTTGAGCAGCGCCAACTGCCGCTCTCCGACCACCTGTGCGGTGCCGTCGCTGTTGGCGCAGATAATGCCGCCGGGTTCGCCGTCATCGCCGGGAATGGGGCTGTACGAGAAGGTGTAATACGTCTCCTCGGGAAAGCCGTTGCGCTCCATGATAAGCAGCTTCTGTTCGACGAAGATGCCTTCCGCGCCGGCCAGCGCGGTATTCAGAAGCGGCTCGATATCGGTCCAGATTTCGCGCCAGACGACCTTGGTCGGTTGACCGAGCGCGACCGGATGCTTGCCGCCGATGATCGATTTGTACGGGTCGTTGTAAAAATAGATCAGCTCGTCGCCCTAACCAATCCAGATCGGCTGACGCGATGTGAGCATGATGCGGATCGCGATCTTCAGCCCTTGCGGCCAGGTGTCGGGCGCGCCGAGCGCCGTCTGCGTCCAGTCGTAGGCGCGGATGAGCGCGCCCAGTTCGCCGCCGCCGGCAAGGAATGACGGCGCGGCGAGGTCGGCGGGCAATGCATCCGATAAGAAGCGGTCCGGCTCGTTCAACGCGATCTCCTCGACGCGGTGGCTCATAGTCGTGCGGACCGCGGTTGCAAAAGCGGTGCCTGATCCAATGGATAGCCAACGTTAACGCGCAATTGATGTAGCGCGATTCTCGCACGTAGACGGATGCCGGAGGAAGTTGAGACGACGCGCGGAGCGGGCCTTTCGCCGCGCCGGAGAGCGTGTGCCGAGCGGAACGCTGGCAGCGTGGAAGGGATACTGCGAGGGGAGCTTGAACTGCCGGTAAAACGTACCTCGGTGCAATGTTCTGGAAAGGCGATCTTCCCGAGCGCGAGTCAGGCAAGGCGGCGGATTTCTCCGGGATTACGCCCTGCCCGCAGCGGCATTTACAGCAACCCGACGCATACCGCGGCGACGATCGATCCCAGCACCAACACCGCGCCGACGGTCTTGCGTTTGTTCAACTCCGTCCAGAGCAGAACGCCGGTAAGGGACAAGAGAATGATGCTACCGGCCAGCGTGTCGATCAGCAGCACCCAGCCGACGCTCAAGCCCACCCCCTTGTGCAGATTAGTCAGCACCGCGAGGAACGTGTTCTCGCTGCGCTTGACCGTCACGTAACCGTTGCCCACCCAATATTCGGCGGACGTGTTCTCTCGGGGCGACGCGAAATTGAGCTGCCAGTGCTCCGGCTGGACTACGCTGCGCTCGCCCCAAGCGACCGGATGCGCAGGCTCTTTCTGAACACGCCCCGGCGTGCCCGCCAGTTTCAGTTCATGCTTGAGCCACTTGCCCAGATCGCGTGGCGTCTCGGGCGCCGGTTGCGGCAACGGCACCTGCAACACCGCGACCTGCGGCTCGCCGGTCGATACCTTGAGCGGACCGCCGCGATGATTCAGCAGAAACCCCGTGGTGCCGAACAGCAAACCCAGCGCCGCGCCCCACAAACCGACCCAGCCATGCACCTTGCGCAGCCACTTGATGAAGGTGGCGCGGCGCGAGCGCTGCTGGCGCGCCTTCAACTCGCCGCCGTCAAGGCGCTGCGGCTCGCGGGCCGCGCGGTCGATGCCCCTGGGCGCTTGAATGTCGAATGCCTCGGGTGCGCTCACGGTTCGCTCCAGTTACGCAACAGGTTGTGATAGATGCCGACGAGGCTGCGGCGTGCGGCGTCGTCGGCGTTGGTGGCATTGAGCCGTTGAATGGCGGTGTCCATGTCGAACAACATCGCACGCTGCGTATCGCTGCGCACGAGGCTTTGCACCCAGAAGAAACTCGCGACGCGCACGCCGCGCGTGACCGGCGTGACCTGATGCAAACTCGTCGCCGGATAGACGATCATGTCGCCCGCCGGCAGCTTGACCTGCTGCACGCCGTACGTGTCTTCGATCACGAGTTCGCCGCCGTCGTAGTCGGCGGGGTCTGAAATGAACAGCGTCACGGAGACGTCGGTGCGCAGCTTCACGCCGTTGGGCAGCACTCGCACGGCGCCGTCGACATGACTGCCGAACTGCATGCCGCCTTCGTAACGATTGAAGAGCGGCGGATACACCTGGTTCGGCAGCACCGAGCTGATGAACAGCGGATTGCGTTCGATCGACGCGAGAATCACGTCGCCGAGTTGGCGCGCAATGGGCGTGTGTTCGGCAATCTGCTGGTTACGCTTGACCGGTGCGCCCTGATAGCCCGCGGTCGCGCGGCCGTCGACCCACGCGTCGCCGGCATTGTCGAGCCGCTCGCGCACGACGCGCAACTGCTCGGCGCTCAGTACATTCGGAATGTGCAGCAACATGATGGTTCCTTTGCGTCGACTTGCCGTCTTCGAAAACGGCAAGCCTAACGCACCCGTTCAACGTGCATCAAAAGCGGTAATCGAACGTCGCCAGCAACGTGCGTCCGATACCCGGTACGGAACGGCCGCCGTCCGACGGAATCAACGCGTCGTAGTACGTCTTGTTGGTCAGGTTCAGCAGGTTCAGGCGGACGTCGTATTTCTTCGCGTGATACGCCGCGGTCGCATCCCAGCGCGTGTAGCCCGGCACCTGCACGTAATTCGTGTTCGATGCGTAACGCGGCGACATATACGTCGGACCGCCGCCGATTTCCCAATGCGGCGTGAACGCGTAGGTAGTCCAGAACGTCAGCGTGTTACGCGGCGTGTTGGCCGGCACGTGACCTTGCGTGCCGTCGCGCGCCTTCAGGATGATGGCGTCCATGTAGGTGTAGCCGCCGAACACTTGCCATTTGTCCGTAATGTGGCCCGTCACCCCGGCCTGGAATCCGTCTACGCGAACGTCGCCGTCCAGCTCGTATTCCGTCGGCGACACCTGGGTGCGCGCGTTGGTTTTTTCCTGGCGGAAGAATGACGACGTCACCGAGAGATTGCCGCCGAGCAGATCCCATTTCGCGCCGACTTCGTACGATCTGGTCGACTCGGGCGCGAGGTTCTGGGTAAGGTTGGTCACCGTCAGCGCTTCGAGGGACGGATTGAACGACGTGCCGTAAGAGACGTAGTACGACTGCCAGTCGGTCGGCTGATAGATGACCCCGGCGCGCACGCTGGTGAAGAAATTGGTTTGCGTCGCGTAGCCCGGCAGGCTGATCGTGTTGTGGATCTGCGCCTGGAAGCGATCCCAACGCAAGCCGCCAATCACCTTCCATTGCTGGCCGATCGATACGGTGTCGTTCAGGTAGGCGCCGATTTCGTTCGACCCGGAGTCCGCATGGTTGCCGACCGTCGTCGTCACACCTGCGGGCGTGGACAGATACGCGGGATTCACCATCGAAACGACCGGCAGATTGTTACGCGTGTACGCCTGGTTCGAATAGCTGTCGTGACCGAGGCTGACACCGGCGATCAGGTCGTGCTTGATCGGGCCGGTCACGAATTTGTATTGCAGCATCGTGTCGTTGTACAGCGAGTGGTTCTCGATCACACGGTCGTGGCTTTGCAACTTGATGAACAGTTGCGACGGCGACAACGTCGTGTAATTGCCGTTGGTCAACGCGGTGCTGCTGGCGAGCGGCCCCGTCAGCACCGCTTGCGGCGCGGTTTCGCGCGCGTCGGTCATCGAGTGCGAGAACTGCGTCTGGTTGGTCAGGATCAGGTTGTCCGAAAACTTGTGCTTGAGCGCGGCGGTGACCGTCTGCACGTCCTGAATCGTGCGGTCGGTGGTCAAGCCGTAGAAGGTGTTCTTCGGCACCGGCGACGGGTGACCGTTCAACGCCTGCACGCCGTAGTCAGGCATGTCGTAGTTGTGCTGGATCAGCGCGGAGATCGTGACTTCGGTCGGCGTGCCGATCCCGAAGCGCACTTCCGGCGCGATGCCGTAGTCCTTGTTCTTCATCTCGTCGCGCGTCGAACCGAGGCTTTGGCCGAACGCGTTCAGGCGAATCGCCGAGGTCTCTGTCAGCTTATGGTTCACATCGACGGTGCTGCGATATTTGGCGTCGGTGCCGATCATGCCCGTGACTTCCGCCGAGTCCTTCAGGTTCGCCTTCTTGCTGACCTGGTTGATCACGCCACCCGTCGAACCGCGGCCGAACAGCATCGACGAAGGACCGTACAGCACTTCGATTTCTTCGAGGTCGAACGTGTCGCGATAGTACTGGTTGCGATCGCGGAAACCGTCCAGATAGATGTCGTTCTGTGCGGTGAAGCCGCGCAGGTTGATGTTGTTGCCGATCTGACCGCCTTCGGCCGCGCCGATCGTCACGCCCGGCGCGTTGCGCAGCGCGTCCTGGAACGAGGTCGCGCCTTGCGATTGCAGCACGGCCTTGTTGATAACCGTGACGGTCTGCGGAATATCGCGCAGCGCCGTCGGCGTCTTTGCACCGACCGTCGACCGCTCTGCCTGGAAGTCCTGTTGTTCAGCCTGCGCCGAGACGCCGATGGTCGGCAAGGTATGGCTGTCGGCGGTGGTCGCCGCGGCCGGCGAGGCGGCTGGCAACGCGGTTTGCGGAGCGGTCTGCGCGACCGCCGGAGTCGCAAAAGGAACGGCAAAAGCTAGCGCTAACGCTGTCGCAAGCGGCGTGTGGTTGAACATGGAAATCCCGTCAGAGATGCGCTTGCCCGATTCGCATACCTGAGATGGAATCAATGACAAATTCGCAATTGGCTGGCTGCCGGTCTCGTGCGCACGGCACCGATGACGGGATGGCTGGCTGCTGTTAAATGAGAATCGCTATCATTCCACACGCATAAAACCGCATCAATCGCAGCGTCGCTTACCCCTCGTAACGGAATTGTTTCTATTTTTTACGATTGAAAGGCTTATGTAATTTAATGCGTTCGAGTTATGCCTGAATATTACATTTCAGTAATGTTACTTGCATTGAAATAAAAGGCTTTCTGGCTTGTAAGTTCAAAACACACCGAACCGAAGCTTTCAACTTACTAACGGTTTACAGCGATCGCAGCCGGCATCAATTCCCGACACGGTTTATCCTTTTTGCAACACTGCATCTTGAACTGTTCCGTTCATCCCCCGGAGTTGACCATGCAATATCGCAAATTCGGCCGCACCGGCCTGACCGTTTCGCGCCTGTGTCTCGGCACGATGACCTTCGGCCTGCAGACCGAAGAAGATGACTCGCATCGCATACTCGACACGGCGGCGGATGCCGGCGTGAACTTCATCGATACGGCCAATGTGTATCCGCTCGGCGGCGGCGAGAATATTGCCGGTCGCACGGAGGAGATCGTCGGGCGCTGGCTGAAGGGCAAACGCGACCGCTTCATTCTGGCGACGAAAGCGGTCGGCAAGATGGGACCCGCGGCGTGGGATCAAGGCGCGTCGCGCAAACATCTGCTGGACGCCATCGACGCCTCGTTGCAGCGCCTCGGCACCGACTACGTCGACCTCTACCAGCTTCACTCCGACGACGCGAATACGCCGCTCGACGAAACCCTCGAAGCGCTGGACGTGATCGTGCGATCAGGCAAGGCGCGCTATATCGGCGTGTCGAATTTTCTCGCGTATCGGCTCGCCCGCGCCTTGGGCCGCGCCGATGTTCTGCGGGTGGCGCGCTTCGTCTCCGTTCAGCCTCGCTATAACTTGCTGTTCCGGCAGATCGAGCGCGAGTTGCTGCCTCTCGCAAACGAAGAGCAACTGGCCGTGATGCCATACAACCCGCTCGCGGGTGGACTGCTCACGGGCAAGCATCAACTGGATGCGACGCCGACGTCCGGCCGTTTCACCGAAACCGTCGGCAAGGCCGGCGCGATGTATCAGCAGCGGTATTGGCACAAACGCGAGTTCGAGACGATCGAGCAATTGAAAGCCATCGTGGCGCCGACCGGTGAATCGCTGACGCGGGTTTCGCTCGCCTGGGTGCTGGCGAACCCGCTCGTCACATCCGCGATTATCGGTGCGAGCCGCGCCGAGCAATTGAGCGATACGCTCGCGGCGTCCGAGTTCGTGCTCGATCCGCAGATCAAGACGCAACTCGACGAAGCGAGCGTGGAATATCGTTGGGGCGACGCGGCGCGTTAAGCGCAACCGCCTGCCGCGAGGGCGGCAGGCGTCGCGCGAAGATCACTTGAAGCGGCCCGTCCGTTGATTGGCTTCCGGCAATTGCCGCGATTCACGCATGGACTTTGCATGCCATAGACGCGCGCCGCCTTCAATGCCGGCATCGTTTGAAACGGTCGCCACGTTGGCCGGCAGATCGAACTTGAGCCGCGCGGCGTTGCCGCCACCAATCCACAGTTTGTCGTAGTTCACCAGCGCACTCAGGATCCCGATCACCTTCTGAACGCGCCGGTTCCAGCGTTTGTTGCCGACTTTCCCACGCGCCGCCTCGCCGATGTATTCGTCGTAAGCCACGCCCTTCTTGCTGACCGGGTGATGCGCAAGCTCCAGATGGGGCATCAGCTCACCGTCGCGAAACATCGCCGTCCCCGCGCCCGTGCCGAGCGTCAGCACGAATTCGAGGCCTTGGCCCTGGATCGCAGCGAAACCCTGCATCTCGGCGTCGTTGATCATACGAACCGGCAATCCGCCCAGGCGCTGTGCCAGTGAATCAGCCAGTGGAATATCGTGCCAGCCTTCGACGCCAAAGTGCGGCGCGGTCAGAATACGGTTGTTGCGCACCACGCCCGGAAAGCCGATCGACATCAGCGTAGGCGGCTCCTGTTCGACGAGCGGCGCGACCAGCGTCGCCAGCACGTCCACGAGTTGATCCGGCGTACACGGATGCGGCGTCGCCACTCGCACGCGCTCTGTTTTCATCTTGCCGTCCGCGTCGATGATCGCGGCTTTCAAACCCGTGCCACCAACGTCAATCGCCAGAATTCGCTCGGTACTGCTTGTCACTTTCGTCTTACGTGTCGCCACGGTGTCCCCCGATTGTGTTGGTGCGGCTCGTCGGATTACTTCTTCTGAACGGCGTCCTGTTTCAACGGCCGCCATTTGTGACCGTCGCGCGCCAATAGCGCGTCTGCTTCCGCGGGACCTTCGCTGCCGGCCGCATAACCATGCACCGGCATCGCACCGCCCGATTTCGGATGCAGCACGTCGTCCACCGCGCACCAGCTCGTTTCGATACTGTCGGCACGCTGAAATAACGTCTCGTCGCCGAGCATGCAGTCGTAGAGCAAGGTCTCGTAGCCGACGTTCGCCCGCTCCGCGAAAAAGTCGCCATAGTCGAACGACGACTGCACTGGCCCGACTTGCATGACCGGCCCCGGCGTTTTTACGTTGAAGTCGAAGCTCGTGCCGTGCGCGGGATCGATGCGCAAGGTCAGCACGTTAGGCGTAAGTGCGTCCACTGGAGTGTCACGAAACAGGCGGAACGGCACCGGTTTCAGTTGCACCGAGATTTCCGTGCGACGCGCGGCCAAGCGCTTGCCGGTGCGCAGATAGAACGGCACGCCGGCCCAACGCCAGTTCTCGACGAACACGCGTGCCGCTGCGTAGGTTTCCGTCGTGCTGTCCGGCGCGACGTCCGGCTCCTCGCGGTAGCCGACACCCGCCGGGCCCTTTGCATACTGACCGAACACGACGTCGTCCGGGGTCAGCGGCTGGATGGCGTCGAAGATCTCAGCCTTCTTGTCGCGCACGGCCTCGGCATCGAACGAATTGGGCGGCTCCATGGCGACCATGCCGAGCAACTGGAACAGATGGTTCGGCACCATGTCGCGGAACGCACCGGTCTGTTCGTAGAACTTGCCGCGCCCTTCGACGCCGATCGTCTCCGCAGCGGTGATCTGCACGCAGTCGATATATTCGCGCCGCCACATCGGTTCGAACAGCGCATTGGCGAAGCGCACCGCGAGAATGCTCTGCACGGTGTCCTTGCCGAGAAAGTGATCGATGCGATAGACCTGCGATTCCTTTGCGTACGACAGAATATGCGCGTTCAGATCGCGTGCCGAAGCGAGATCGGTGCCGAACGGTTTTTCGATCACAAGCCGGCGGAAGCCGCCGCTGTCGCCCTCGTTCAGCAGGCCAGCATTGCCGAGACGCTCGACGATCGGTTTAAAAAACCGCGAGCTGACCGCGAGATAGAAGATCACGTTAGCGCCCGGCGCTTGCTCGATCTTTTGCTTGAGCTTCGCGAAGACATCGTCGGTTTCGAATTCGCCGGCCATGTATTCGAGCCGTTGCGCAACCCAGTCCCACGCCTGGTCGTCGAGCTTGCCGGCGTGGAAGGTGCTGGCTTTGTCGGCGGCAAACTGTTCGAGTGACTTGTGCAGGTCTTCGCGCCACTCGCTCGTCTCGCGTTCGCCATGATTCACCCCGATGATTTTCATCCCGCCGTCGAGCAGGCTGTCCACCGCCAGGTTGTAGAGCGCCGGCATGAGGAGCCGTTTGGTCAGGTCGCCGCCCGCGCCGAAGATCACCAGCGTACAAGGTGGCGCGGGCCGCTTGCCAGCCGGAGAAGCCGGCGCTTGCTGCGGGCTCGCGCTGACTTTGCAACTCGGCTGTTGACTGGCGGCGGGGCGAGCGGATGTTCGGTTATTCGGTGTAGTCGACATGGGATTCACTTTTGGAAACCAATGGAACGAACGTGGTGATACATGAAAGACCACGCTTGAACCCACACAGTTCAAAAACCGCCGCGCGCCCCTGTTCGCCGTGCGATGTTGTAGGGCTTATGTAACCTCGCTCACCTCATAGACTCGGCGCCGCCGCGCACTACTTCGCCGATGCGTGCGCGGGCTCGGGTGCGGATGCCGGCGCGGGCTCGAGCGACCGCGCCGCCGCTGTGGCTTGCGCCGACGATGAAGCCGCCACAGGCTCCCGATCCGTTTCGCCCGGCAACGGCACGTTGCCCGATGCGCCCATCACGCGCGGCTGCAATAACAAGGCGACCAGACCGGTCCAGCCGGTTTGATGCGAAGCGCCCACGCCGCGCCCGGTATCGCCATGAAAATACTCATGGAACAGGATCAGGTCGCGCGAACGCGGGTCGGTTTGCAATAACGGATACGCGCCCATGACCGGACGCTCGCCGTCCTTGTTCTTGAGAAACAGCGTGGTACACCGGCGCGCCAGCTCGTCTGCAATTTCGCTCAGCGTGAACGCCTGGCCCGAGCCGGTCGGATACTCGACTTTGAAATCGTCGCCATAGTAGCGATGAAATTCATACAGCGATTCGATCAGCAAATAGTTCACCGGCATCCAGACCGGACCGCGCCAGTTCGAATTACCGCCGAACACGCGCGTATCGGATTCGGCCGGCAAATACTTCACGGTGAAACTGTCGCCGTTGTGATTGAACACGAACGGCTGATCGCGATGAACGCGCGAGAGCGCTCGCACGCCGTGATCGGAGAGAAATTCGCTTTCGTCGAGCGCACGGCGCAGCAATGCTTTCATCCGATGCCCGCGCAATAGCGAGAGCAACAGCGAGTTACCCTTGCCCGGCTCGTTCCAGCGCGAAACCAGCTTCGCCAGATCCGGACGATGTTCGAGGAACCAGACAAGCCGCTCACGCAAACACGGCAAGCCGCCATGCAGACGCTCTTCGAGCACATGCACGGCGAACAGCGGAATCAGCCCTACGATCGAGCGCAGGCGCATGGGAACGCTGCTGCCGTCCGGCAAACGCAGCTTGTCGTAGAAGAACTCGTCCTCGCTGTCCCACAAGCCGGTATCGCAGCCGTCGTCGCAACTCACGGCTTGCGCGATATACAGGAAGTGCTCGAAGAACTTCACGCCGATGTCGACGAAAACATGATTGGCGTACGCGAGTTCCAGCGCGATACGCATCAGGTCGAGCGCGTACGCGGCCATCCATGCGGTACCGTCGGCCTGGTCGATGTGGCCGCCGGTCGGTAGCGGCGACGAGCGGTCGAAAATGCCGACGTTGTCCAGCCCAAGAAAGCCGCCCTGAAAAATGTTGTGGCCGTCGGCGTCCTTACGGTTCACCCACCAGGAGAAGTTCAGCAGCAGCTTGTGGAAAACGAGTTCGAGAAAATCGCGATCGCCCTTGCCCGTGAGCGCGCGGTCGATTTCGTACACGCGCCACGCGGCCCACGCATGCACCGGCGGATTGGCGTCGCCGAGCGCCCACTCATACGCAGGAATCTGACCGTTCGGATGCTGATAGCGGTCCTTCACCAGCAACAGCAATTGCCGCTTCGCGAACGCCGGGTCGATCAGCGCGAACGCGGCGGCATGAAACGCCAGGTCCCACGACGCGTACCACGGGTATTCCCACTTGTCGGGCATCGACACGATGTCCGCGTTGCACAAGTGCCGCCAGTCCATATTGCGGCCATGCTTGCGGCTTGCAGGCGGCGCAGGCTGAAGCGGGTCGCCCTCGAGCCAGCGTTGCACGTCGTACTGGTAGTACTGCTTCGACCACAGCATGCCGGCGAGCGCCTGACGCTGCACCAGGCGCGCGTCGGGGTCGGTAATATCGTGCTGCAACGCGCCATAGAACTCGTCGGCCTCGGCAATGCGGTGCGCGAATATCGCGTCGGCGTCGAGTTGCACGTCGTCGGGACTCGACTGCGGACGCCAGCGCATGTACACGACCGCACGTCCACGGGGTCCGAGCTCGATCGCAGCATGCGCGCCGGCCTTGGTGCCAGCGTCTCGGCGAATCGCGTGTTCATCGCCGTGCACGAGATAATCGTTGAAACCGTCTTTGAACGGACCCGCGCCGTCCGTATTGAAGAGACGCTTGACGTTGGTGTCGTTCTCGCAGAAGAGCCATGTCACCGGCGCGTCTTTCGACCATGCCGTGACGACGATCGGCTCCTGGCCATGCTGATGCCCGACCACATGCGCGTCGCCATTGTGGTCCGCGCCGGCAACGAGCGAGGGCTTGTCCTTGTTCTCCTCCCACGACCAGGAATTGCGCGCCCAGATTTGCGGCAGCACATCCAGTGAGGCCGCCTGGTCCGCGCGGTTCTCGATGGTCACGCGCATGAGGATATCGTCCGGCGCGTGTTTCGCGTATTCCACCTGCACGTCGAAGTAGCGTAAATCGTCGAACACGCCCGTGTCGAGAATTTCGTACTCCGGCATGTCGCCGCCGCGTCGCGCGTTTTCCTGCACGAGGTCTTCGTAGGGATAGGCGGCATGCGGGTATTTGTACAGCATGCGCATGTACGAATGCGTCGGTGTGCCGTCGACGTAAAAGTACAGCTCTTTCACATCTTCGCCGTGATTACCTTGAGCATTCGTGAGACCGAACAGGCGCTCCTTCAGGATCGCGTCCTTGCGATTCCAGAGCGCGAGCGAAATGCACCAGCTCAGCTTGTCGTCGCCGAATCCGGCAATGCCGTCTTCGCCCCAGCGGTAAGCGCGGCTGCGCGCATGGTCGTGCGGAAACGAGTCCCACGCTGTACCGTCCGCGCTGTAATCCTCGCGCACGGTGCCCCATTGACGCTCGCTGAGATACGGTCCCCAGCGCTGCCAATGCGCACAGTCGGCCGAATGGAGCCGTGAACCCTCAATGGTGGCGAGCAGATTGGCAGCGCGCAGCGGTGGCATGACTACGTCCTTGCATCAGGCTTGGCGGTGGGACACACATCGTAGCGCGGTTTAGGCGCCGGCGGTCGGCAACCGGGCAAGCAGCGTTTCCATGCGCAGCAACTCGCCCAGCGACCAGGCCTGAAAGGGCGTGCCGGCCGGAGCGTGCGGCGCGTCGCCATCGGCGATTTCAGAGAGATGATCGAGGCCGGCATGATCGAGATGCGCGTAGAGCGGGTCGAGAAAGCGCGTTTTCGCTTGCATGCGGGCGTCCGCCTCGCCGCCGTGGATTCGCAGCCACGCTTCGACAAACGGACCGAGCAGCCACGGCCACGCGGTTCCTTGATGATAGGCGCCATCGCGCTCCAATGGAGGCCCGCCGTAGTGCCCGCGATAAGCCGGGTCGGACGGTGCGAGCGTCCTCAGCCCCAGCGGCGTGAGCAACAGCGCTTCGACCTGATCGAGCACCGCACGCGCCGCCGCGCCTTGCAGCAAGGGAAACGGCAGGCCGCCTATGGCGAAGATCTGGTTGGGGCGGATCGAGCGGTCGATCGCGCCTTTGACGTGATCGACATCCACGTTGTCGAAGAGCGCTTGCGTGGCTGGATCGATGAAGCGTTCATGAAACGCTTGCAACGCTCGGTCGGCGGCAGGCTGCCACTGCGAATTCCACGTTGCTGCAATGCGCAATGCGTTGATCCAGAGCGCCTGCACTTCGACCGGCTTGCCGATGCGCGGCGTCACCACCCAGTCGCCGACTTTCGCATCCATCCACGTGAGTTGAACGCTGGGTACGCCGGCGCTGAGCAGGCCGTCGTCGGCGGATGCCTGGATGTTGAAGCGCGTGCCTTTCGTGTAGCCCGCGAGGATGGATTCGCTCGCCTGTTGCAGGCGCTGCTGCGTCGCAACGCTAGCGTGATGGGTCGCGAGATAGTCGTGCACGGCGACGATGAACCACAGCGACGCATCCACCGAGTTGTATTCCGGCGTGTCGCCATAGTCGGGGAAGCGATTTGGCAGCATGCCTTCGGATAGCGTGCCTGACCATTCGAGCAGGATCGCTTCAGCGTCGTCGAACCGGCCCGATGCGATCAGCAAGCCGCGCATTGCGATAAAGGTGTCGCGCCCCCAATCAGTGAACCACGGAAAACCCGCGAGGATCGTGCGGCCTTCGTTGCGCTCGACCACGTAGGTATCGGCAGAACGTTGCAGGCGAGAGCCAAGGGCGTCGCGGCGCTGTTGTTCGATGCGCGCGAGTTCTGTCGCATGCGCGGCTGCCGCCATTGCGTTTGGAGATTGCGTTGCGCTCGCAGTGTGAGAAGCGCTGAGAATCATCACGGCTTCACCATCGGCGAGATTGAAGGTGAGCACGCCGGGCGTCGCGAGATCCTCGCTGAAATCGAGCCCACGTTCTCGCTCGCGAACGTAGCAGAAGTTGCGATACCAATCCGGCGCGTGGGTGTAGACGCCGTTCGTCGCACACTGGATCACCGGCAGATCGCCGTAGGGTTGCCAGTTCACGCAGGCCCGATCGTCGCTCGTCTGCGCATTGAAATTGAATGCGGCGTTTTCATGATGCAGTGCGTGGTAGTCGCGGCCCGATAGTAGCGGCCTGACGTTCAATGTGAGAGGGATCGCTTCAGCTTTGTTTCCGACACCCTCCAGACGCCAGCGCAAAACCGTTTCGCGGGTCGCCTTGCTAACGAACACATCGGCGGTCAACACGAGATGCGTGTCGAGTTGCATACGCCACGTCGGCCACGGCGCGGTGTCGAACGTAACCAGACTCGCTGTCAGGTCCGGATAGATCAGATCCGGCACGTATCGCTGCATGCTCAACGGATAACGCTTGCCATTCGCCTCCAGCCACGCCTCCACGCCGTTGACAAGCACGACACGCCCGCCTGGCGCACGCGTAGCCGAGAGCAGCAGCGCGTGATAACGGCGCGTGCGCAGCATGCCGACCGTACCTGACGCGAACCCGCCGAAGCCATCCGCTTCCAGCCATTCGTCTTCGAGACGCGTGATGTCGAAAGGTCGTTCGATGTGTGTCATGAACTTACCGGTTGAACAAAGCCGTCAATCATTCGGTGTGCCTGGACGACAGGCACATGGCGCTGCGGTGACCATTCTCCTACTTATCACTTTCCGCTTCCTTTCGAAAAACCGACTCGCAGACGCAAGTTTTACCACTCGCAAACGTTTCACAATTATTTCTTGAAAGGGTTGGAGACTGCATCCGCTTTCACGAACTGGATGCAAAACATGAGAAGAGACAAAGGCCTCACGAGTGACGCTCGGGTTGCCGCTCGGTTTTCCGCTTTGGTTGCGCTTGCAACTTTAGCGTTGAGCGGTTGCGGTGCGGATGATTCCGCGCCTTCCGCGGCGTCTTCATCGCAAGCCGTTGCCGGCAACGATGCCGCGCCCGGTGCGGCGATATCGCCCGCCACGCCGATCCTCAACGCATCTTCAACGCTTGCGGCAAACCCAACCGCGGCCTCCGATCCGATCACGCAGAACATGCAAGCCAGTCTCGCCGCGGACAACCAGCAAGTCGCACCCGTCATGCATTACGCGCCCGGCGACAGCGGCAGCAGCAGCAGCAGCAACTGACCCGATTCCACCGGCGCGCGAGCCGCGCTATTCTTTTCCCACGCAGAAGGTGATATTCGATGACATCAACTAGCCGTCGCCGTTTCCTGCAGACCGTGGCTTCATCCGCGGGCGCTGCTGCCGCACTGACCGCACTGCCCGAGTCGATTCGCAACGCACTTGCCGTTCCCGCGTTTTCGCGCACCGGCACGATCCGCGATGTCGAGCACATCGTCGTGTTCATGCAGGAGAACCGCTCGTTCGACCACTACTTCGGCCACCTGCGCGGTGTGCGTGGCTACAACGACCGCTTCCCGATTCCGCTGCCCAACGGCAAGCCGGTGTGGTATCAACCGTCGAAGGAAGATCCGACCCGGCCGGTCCTGCCGTTCCATCTGAACACGGCGACCACCAGCGCGCAATGCGTCGGCGATCTGGATCACTCCTGGTACAAGACCCATGCCGCAATCGACGGCGGCCGCTACGACCAATGGCCGGCCACCAAGACCGACATGACGATGGGTTATCACCTGCGCAGCGACATTCCGTTCCATTACGCGCTGGCCGATGCGTTCACCATCTGTGACGCTTACTTCTGCTCGCTGCCGGGACCGACGCACCCGAACCGCTCGTATCTGATGACCGGCATGGTCGATCCGACCGGCACGCTGGGTGGTCCGCTGCTCGACAACAACGATTTCGTCGACGGCGACGGGCCGCCGAATTACCAGTTGCTCTCGTGGACCACGTATCCGGAGCGTCTGCAAGCCGCGGGCATTTCGTGGCAGGTCTACCAGCAAGGCCTGACTGGCGCCGATCCGCTGAACGGCAACTACGGCACCAACATCCTGCAGAACTTCACGAACTTCATCAACGCGCAGCCGGGTTCGCCGTTGTATGAGCGCGCGCAAACCGTGCGCACCATCGCCGACCTGAAGGCCGACGTGCTGGCCAACAAGCTGCCGCAAGTATCGTGGTTGTGCCCGCCGGCTGCGTACTCGGAACACCCGAGCTACACGCCCGCATACGGCGCGGAATACACCTCGCAGATTCTGGATGCGCTGACGTCGAATCCCGAAGTCTGGAGCAAGACCGTGCTGTTCATCATGTACGACGAGAACGACGGCTTCTTCGATCATCTCGTGCCGCCGCAACCGGCCACGACCGGCGCGCAAGGCAAGTCGACGGTCAGCACCGAAGGCGAAATTCACAACGTGGTGAATCCGTTACGGGGCGGCAGCTACACCGCCGACGGCCTGCCCTACGGCCTCGGCCCGCGCGTGCCGATGACCATCGTGTCGCCGTGGAGCAAGGGCGGCTTTGTGTGCTCGCAGGTGTTCGATCACACGTCGGTGATTCGCTTCATCGAAGCACGCTTTGGCGTGTATGAGCCGAACATCACGGCATGGCGCCGCGCGGTGTGCGGCGACCTGACCACGGCGTTCGACTTCCGCACGCCGGACTCGAAGGTGCCGCCGCTGCCGGACACGAGCAACTACAAGAGCATCGCCGACAACCAGTGCGCCACGCAGCCGAAGCCGACCGTCCCCGCGACGCCGGGCGCGATCGACCCGCAGGAAAGCGGGATTCGCTTCGCGCGCCCGTTGCCGTACGAGTTGCATGTGAACGGGCACGCAGACGCGAAGAAGAACACGTTCGAAATCTCGATCGGCAACACCGGCGATCAGGGCGCGCATTTCTATCTGTACTCGACCAATCGCACGGATGGCCCGTGGCGTTACACCGTCGAAGCAGGCAAGTCGCTCAACGAAACGTTCGATCTGACGGTGACCAACGGCGTGTACACGTTCGAAGTGTTCGGGCCGAATGGTTTCGTGCGCAAGTTTGCGGGCAACACGCAGCAGGCGACGGCGCAGAACGCGCAGTTCGCAGGCGGCCACGGCAGCAACAAGCGCGCGGAGCCGGAAGTGAAGGTGCAATACGACGTCGCGAACGGTAACGTGTTCCTCAAGTTCAGCAACAAGGGCGGCGGCATTGCGCGTTTGACGGTGACGGACAACGCCTACGGTGCGCGCGCCCGTCCGGTGCTGGTGCCGGCAGGCGCGCATATCGAAGAAGCGTGGATACTGGCGTCGAGCCATCACTGGTACGACTTGACGGTGACGAGCAACGACGACGCCAGCTTCTCGCGCCGCCTTGCGGGTCACGTCGAGAATGGGCGGCCGAGCATTAGCGATCCGGCGGCGGTCGCGCCGGTGTTGGTGGCGAATTAAGAGCGGGTCATGCGCGCTGGGCTTCAATCGGGTACGTGGCTGGTTTGGAAGGCTCGATCGAAGCCCAATTGCGCGAGCACGCTCTGCAGAAAATCGCGCGCGGCGTTAAAGTGAAGCTCCACTATCGCTTTGCCGAGGCACACGCTATGGACCGTAACGCATTCACCGAAAGCCTGACGAAAGAAGGCTTCCCCGACGCCGTGGTTGTCACGCGCGAGGCGAACGTAGAGATGGAAGTTCACGAGCATCCCTTCGAAGCCAAGGCACTGATCCTTGAAGGCGAAATGAATATACGCGTGGGCGACGAAGAGCGCGCGTATCACGTCGGCGACGTTTTCCACGTGCCTGCGAACAAGCCTCATTCGGAACGCTATGGCCCGAACGGCGTGACGTATCTGGTGGGCAGGAAGCAGTAAGGCGCGGCCTGGTAGACAGTCCGCGCCCATGGAAAGAGAACTGTCAGGCGCCCAGCAATACCCCGGTCCTGAAAGGGCGCGTGCCCGTTACGCGCCCGAGCGGTGCGCCGGCCGTCACAAAGCGAATCGCGCGTCGCATGTAGAACACACCTTCCGTTTTGCTGACGATGGTTGTCGTCTCGTCCGTCAGCGGATCGACGATATCGAATAGCGGTTGCCCGACGCGAATCGTGTCGCCAATCTTCGCGCGATGAATGAGGATTCCGCTCACAGGCGCATAGAACTGTTCGCTGCCGGCCAGCGGGGTGGCCGGCGCCAGCAATTCCGGTAAAGGCTTCGCTTCGAGCTGGATCGCTCTGCGCCACACGAGGTAATCCACCAGCGCGTCGGCATCTTCCTGGGCGACCTCGTAGGAGACGTCGCGCTGTCCGCGGCATTCCACGGTCACGGCAATCGCACCGGTAGGCACCGGCTTGTCGGCCGGCAACGCCTGCTGCAATTGCCACCACAACAGGCTATGCGTTTCGTCGAATGCTTCGCCGCCCGAGTTGGTGGCGAGCAACGACGCCTGCGCCCCGAGATAGCGCGACAAAGGCTCGAACTCGGCCCACGCGGCCTCGCTCGTATAGAGATGCATCGCGGCTTCGAGCGAACAGTGCAGATCGATAATCACATCCGCATCGAACGAGAGTTTCAGCATTGCCAGTTGCAGCGATTCGAATTCCGTCAACGGTTTCTGCGCGGCCAGTTCTTCGCCAATCAACTGGCGAACAATCCGCACATTCTCGGCGGCATCGGAACCCAACACTTCTTTGGCTTGGGCCACCAACTTCGGAAACTGCAGGAAGTGGCGATT
This sequence comes from Paraburkholderia sp. RL17-383-BIF-A, assembly GCF_046028015.1. Lineage (NCBI taxonomy): Bacteria > Pseudomonadati > Pseudomonadota > Betaproteobacteria > Burkholderiales > Burkholderiaceae > Paraburkholderia > Paraburkholderia sp. RL17-383-BIF-A. The sequence continues at coordinate 169,497 of NZ_JARESR010000011.1, forward strand.
GAAGTTCTTCCCGCTGCCCAGATCGAAGCGGCCAAGAAACTGGCCGAGCACATATTGTCCGAGCCCGACCGGATTCGCTACCGGCACCAGGACGATTTCCGCGTTCAGCGCACCCTGCTTCTCCAGTTCGAGCAAACGGCGCTTGAGCAATACCGTCGTCAGCATGGCGGGCGTTTCATCGGCATGCAGCGACGACTGGATATAGATCTTCTGACCGCTATTCGCGGGTCCGAAGTGAAACGACACCAGTTCACGGTGCGTGCCGATAGCCGGCGAGAGAAGCGGAATCGATTGCCTGTTCATGAGCGTGAGTCTTTAGAAGAAAGTCGGGAGTCGGAGAATCAGTTTCCGTACGGATCGAAGTCGAAGTACTTCTTCGCGATCTGCGCATACGTGCCGTCCTTGCGCATCGAGGCGATCGCCTCGTTGATCGAGGCCTGCACCGCAGTCTCGTCCTTACGCAAGCCGATGCCTACGCCGCGATCGCCCATCGAGAGCGGTTCGCCCACGAACGCAAAGCCCTTGCCCGCCGGCGTGCGCAAGAATCCATAGTCCGCCTCCACCGAACCGAGCAACGCCCCGTCGAGTCGCCCGTTCTCCAGGTCGGCGAAGACTTCTTCCTGGCTCTTGTACGCCACCACGTGCACGCCGAGCGGCGCCCAGTTCTTCAGCGCATACCCTTCGAACTGCGTGCCCGACTGCACGCCGATCGACTTGCCGGCCAGCGCGTTCAAGCCGCCCGCGAGCGCGGAGCCTTGCCGCGCGATCAGCCGCGATTTGAACTGGAACAGCTTCGACGAAAACAGAATCTGCTGTTCGCGCTTTTCCGTGATCGCCATTGAAGACAGGATCGCGTCGATCTTGCGCGCCTGCAACGCAGGAATCATCCCGGAGAATTCGAGTTCCACCCACTGGCAGCGCGCGTGAATGCGCTTGCAGATTTCATTGCCGAGATCGACGTCGAAGCCTTTGAAACTGCCGTCGGGCGCTTTGGAGTCCATCGGCGGATAGGTCGGATCGATGCCGAGGCGCAGCGTGGTGGAATCAGCGGCAAACGCGCCACTGCTGAAAGCCAGCGCGGCGCTCAAGATCATCAGCGAAATTTTCATGGGAGGACGGAGTGTGAGGTGGGCGGATTGACTACGGTGCCATCCTATGTGGCGCCCGCGCCTCAAAGAAGTCCCGATCGGACTATCATGATCACTTTTCCCGATCACCGGATGGCAGCCTCCATGGCGCTGACGATCTCCCAACTCCGAGCATTCACCGCCGTCGCCGAGCACGGCAGCATCCGCGCGGCCTCGCGGGCGCTCGGCATTGCGCAGAGTGGCATCACGCAGCAATTGCAGAACCTCGAATCCATGCTCGGCGCCACGCTCTTCACCCGCACGAATCGGGGCATTGCGCTGACCGCGCTCGGCCAGCGGCTGTTGCAGCGGGCCGGTGCGATCATCGGCGAATGCGAACGCGCGGAGCAGGAAGTGCAGCAACTACAAGGCGACTATGTCGGCGAGGTCACGTTCGGCATGACGACCGAGCCGCTCGTCGATGCGTTCGCGCCGGTGCTGATGGAATTTCGCACGCGCTTCGAGCGGGTCGCGGTGCATCTGCGGACCGGCACCTCGCGCATGATGATTTCGTGGATTCGCGAAGGCACGCTGGATTTCGCGGTTGCGCTGGTATCGAAGCATACGGATACCGCCGATCTCTCGGTCATGCCGCTTTATCCGTCCGATCCGGTGATCGTCTGCCGCCAGGGGCATCCGAAAGCGGGCGCGACGTCGCTAGCCGAACTGGTCGATTGCACGTGGGTCGCCACGCGCTCGCCGAATCTCACGGCCGACCCGCAAATCAATCGACTGAGCCATCTGTTCGAGAGCCACGGCTTGCCGCCGCCGAATATCGTCGCGACGGTGGAAGGCTTGTACGAGACGCTGCATCTGGTGGGCGCAACGGATTGCCTCTCGCTGGAGTCGTCGATCGTTGTGAAGCGTGGGCCGTTTGCGAGCACGCTCACCTCGATTCCCGTGCGCGAGCGCGCGGTCGAGCAGAACGTCTGCCTGTTGCAGCGCGCCGCCATTCCGCTTACGCCCGCTGCGCAGGAACTCGCCACCATGATCGCTTCCTACACGCGCACGGTGCGGGCGCGTTGAGCGACGCTGGAATCAAACCGCTATTTCGAGCGCGAGCAACTCATCGAGCGTTTGACGACGACGAATCAGTCTAGGCTTGCCACACTCCAGCAACACCTCGGGCGCGAGCGGCCGGCTGTTGTAGTTCGAAGACATCGACGCGCCGTACGCACCCGCATCGTGAAACACGATGAAGTCGCCCACTGCGGGCGTCGGCATTGAGCGACTCGTCATGACACCGCCCGCGGCCTGGGTGAAAACATCGCCGGCTTCGCACAGCGGCCCGGCCACCGCGAACGAATCAGCCGGTGCGTCACTCGGCGAGCCATCACGTCTCAGCACCGTCATCTCATGATGGCTGCCGTAAAACGACGGCCGCACCAGATCGTTGAATCCAGCATCCACCAAAGCAAACTGCTGCGTGGGGCGCGAGTTCAACGCGTGGACTTCCGCCACGAGCACGCCCGCCTGCGCAACCAGAAAGCGCCCCGGTTCGATCTCCAGCCTCACGCCATGCCCGACGTGCGCTTCGATCTGCCGCCGCGCCGCGTCCCAGAGCCGGAAGTAATGCGCCACATCGATATCGGGCTCGCCTTCGCGGTACGGCACCGACAGACCGCCGCCCGCGGAAATTGCTTCGATATCGTGGCCCAGCCCCTTCACAGCTTCGACCATCGCCTCGCAGACGCGCGACAGATGCCCATAGTCGACGCCCGAGCCGATATGCATGTGCAACCCGACCAGCTTCAGACGATAACGCCGGACCAGTTCAATCGCGCGCGGCACGTCGTCGAGCCAGATGCCATGCTTGCTATGCTCGCCGCCCGTGTTCGTCTTGTTGCTGTGCCCGTGGCCGAAGCCTGGATTGATCCGCAGCCAGACGCGATGGCCTTCGGGCGCATGGCGTCCTATCCGCTCGAGCATATCGAGCGAACCCGCGTTGACTGTGATGCGGTGTTCGACCACAGTGGAAAGCGTCGCATGATCGATCAGATCCGCCGTGAACACGACGCCTTCTGGATCGCCTTCTGGTGCAAAACCCGCCGCAAGACTACGACCGATTTCGCCCAACGAGACGGCGTCGACCATGACGCCTTCGTCGCGCATCAGTTTGAGGATATGCAGGTTCGAACACGCCTTCTGCGCGTAGCGGATCACGTCGAAGCTGCGCAATTCGGCAATGCGCTCGCGGATCAGGTCTGCGTTGTAGACCCAAAGCGGCGTGCCATGCTCTTGCGCGAGTCCGACGAATTGTTGCGGATTGAATGGCGTCACGGTCCCCGTCTCTCGATGTCAAAGCGTTGGTGTCAACGACATCATGCTAAAAACGTGGCATTCAGTAAAATACCAATTCCTGGCAACTCCATTCACTTCTGATATACCCATCATGGCGCTCACGCATCGGCATATCGAAGTCTTCCGCGCGCTGATGACAGCGGGCAGCGTCACCAAAGCGGCGGAGATGCTCTTCACCTCGCAGCCCACCGTGAGCCGCGAACTCGCGCGCATGGAACAGAGCATCGGCTTTGCCTTGTTCGAGCGCACGAATGGCCGGCTGCGACCCACCCTGTCCGCGCTCATGCTGTTCGACGAGATCAAGCGTGCGTATGTCGGGCTCGAACGTGTGGCGTCAACCGCCGCCAGCCTGCGTGAATTCCAGGGCGGCCAGTTGTCCGTGATCGCTTTGCCCGCGTTTTCGCATTCGATCCTGCCGGGCGCGGCGAAGCGCTTTCACGACGCCCAACCCGGCGCGAGTTTGTCGATCGCAACGCAGGAATCACCGTTTCTGGAAGAATGGCTGACGGCCCAGCGCTATGACCTCGGCTTGACCGAACATGGCGCGCCGCCAGCGGGCACGCGCCTCACGCCATTGCTCGAAGTGGATGAAGTGTGCGTGCTGCCTGACGGACATCCATTGCTCAACAAGCGCGTGATCGCGTTGAAAGATTTCGCGAATCAGCCTTTCATCAGCCTGTCGTCAAACGATCCGTACCGGATTCAGATCGACGAAGCCTTCGCGCAAGCGAATATCGCGCGCCGCCAGCTCGTCGAGACGCCCACGGCGGTCTCGGTGTGCAGTTTCGTGCGGCAAGGTCTTGGCGTCGCGATCGTCAATCCGCTAACCGCTCTCGATTTCGCGGGCCGCAACCTGCATATCCGGCCGCTCGCCGTGTCGTTGCCGTTTCGCGTGAGCGTGATTCATCCGGAACATCGTCCGGGCCACCCGCTCGCCGGCGCGTTCGTTCAGGCGCTGCAAAGCGAAGCCGCCGCGCTCCGGCTACAATTGAAAATCCACACCGGACGCAAGCAGCAATAACGGCGTCGTTCTCGCATCCAAGCACGCGAACGGCCGCCGGCACCCACCGAAAAAAGTCCGGGCACGCTTCAAGCTAAGCACTGCAGCAAACCGATTGCGCACGCGAACGGCGCACAGCGCGCTCGCGCCGCATGGAGTCCTCTTATGTCGTAGACATCAACAGGAGTTTCCCAAATGATGAATCGAGATAATCCCGTCTGGCTGATCACAGGATGTTCCACCGGATTCGGCCGCGAGCTGGCAAAGCTGGTGCTGGAACGCGGCTGGCGCGCCGTGGTCACCGCGCGCGACCCGTCGAAAGTAAAAGATATCGTGGAAGGCCACGCCGATCGCGCACTGGTTCTGCCGCTCGACGTGACGAACCCCAAGCAGATCGAAGACGTGGTCACGCAAACCAGGCAACGTTTTGGCCGCGTCGATGCGCTCGTCAACAACGCGGGCTATGGTTATCTGGCCGCGATCGAGGAAGGCGAAGACGACGAAGTCCGCGCCATGTTCGAAACCAACGTGTTCGGTCTGGTCGACATGACCAAGGCCGTCCTGCCGATTATGCGTGAGCAGCACAGCGGCTTGATCGTCAACGTGTCGTCGATTGGCGGCATTACGAGCTTCGCGGCGACCGGCTATTACCACGCCACCAAATACGCGGTGGAGGGTCTATCCGAGTCGCTGGCGACCGAGGTGAAACCGCTCGGCATCGACGTGTTGATCGTCGAGCCCGGACCGTTCCGCACCAACTGGGCGGGTCCGTCGATCAAACAGTCGGCGACAGTGATCGACGACTACGCGGCCACGGCCGGCGAACGCCGCAAGCAGACCGAGGCGCGCAGCGGCAAGCAGGCGGGCGACCCGGTGCGCGCGGCGCAGGCAATCATCGACGCTGCGCTGTCGGACAAACCGCCGCTGCGTTTGCTGCTCGGCAAAGTCGCACTCGAACTGGCGCGCAAGAAGCTGGACTTCATGCGTGGCGATTTCGATGCATGGGAAGCCACCACGGTAGGCGCGGATTTTCCGGAGGGCGCGGGTTAATCAGCCGCGCGAGTTATCCGTTGGCCGGGTTAAAACTCGACCAGCGCGAAGTCTTCCTTGCCCACGTCGCAAAGCGGGCAGCGCCAGTCGGCCGGGACGTCCGCCCAGCGGGTGCCCGGCGCAATGCCTTCGTCCGGCAAGCCCGCCGCTTCGTCGTAGACCCAGCCGCAGATCACGCAGACCCACTGCTTGAAATCGTCCGCGCAGGCCGCACCGTCGGCGGACGCCTGCGGCGCTTCGGCCGCGTGCGACGCCGGCGTTTCATCCAGGCTCACCACCAACGGCGCGGCCGTGCCCTCGCCGGTTTCCGCGAGACGCGCCTGCAGGCTTTCCAGCAGCCGCTCTGCTTCGGCCTGCGTCAGATCGATCCAGTAGGGATCGCCGGCGCCGTCGTTGAGCCGCTCGGGGGAAAACTGGATTTCTACGGCTACGCCCTTCTTGTACATGGCAAATCGGAATATCGATGAAGCCGGCAGCGCGCCCCAAAGAGACTTTCTTCGAGACGTGCCGGCAGGGGTCGGAAGCGTTGCGTCGAGACTTCGCGCAGAGATTAGACGAACTGGTTCAGCACGATGGCGGCGATCAGGCCGGCGGCGCCGATGAGGCCCAGCAATTGCAGCAGAGTGAGGGATTTACGGGTTGCGGTAGGGATGTGTTGCGTAGTCACGGGCTAGTCTTGAAGATCGGAAAAAGCGAAATGGTACACGGGTACGCGGCCGGCGCATGTCGATTAGCGCAAACCGCCGTGCATTAGCTGCCATTATCGCCGCTCGATCGCCCGGGATTCCCTACCGTCCGGAGATGGATTAATTCCCCACGAAGGGGAAAGTTTTTCTTACGAATTATCCGCGCGATATTGTCACTGGCACGAGGCGTCCGGCTTCAAAGAGGCCGGCCTATCAGCTCTTCGCGAGCGGGCTGCCCTGACGCGAATCCCAGAAGCGAATCACCGCCGTATCGCCCGTGCCGGCGCCCACGACCTGATCCGGCGCGCCGCTCTCGCGCAGCAACGCGCGCAGTTCGTTGATGACCGGAAATACCTCGTGATTCCAGTCCGCGCCTTGCGAGTCATGGGCGCGCTGTTCGGCTTCGACGATTTCGCGGTCTTCCTTGAAAATGCGTTCGGTGAACCACACCAGCAGCGGCCACGCGAGATTCAGCACGCCGGGAATGCCCGGTTTGCGAATCGACAGCAGCCCGAACGTGCGGTTGGTGCGCTGCTCACGATCGAGCGGCACGTAGACGATCCACAGATTCATCACCAACGTCTGCTCGGACGTGCGGATCTGCAGCGTCTGATACGGATATTCGGTGCGGATCGTCATCACGTCCTTGTCGTTGTCGCCGCCGGTTTTGCGGCTCTGGCCGAACACGATCGCTTCGCCGATCGGCTGCTGACCGGCCATGCGCGCAAACGTGTAATCGACTTCGACCCAGCCCTCGCCACGGCGCCGGCCGAGCGAACGCGCCCGCATCTGCCCCATCTGCTTGCGATGCAAAAACTGATGGTTCATGTCCATCAGGTTCTCGTGCATGAACGAGTAGTGGCAATTCACCGGACGGCCGAAACGGCGCGTCTTGTACTTCGTGTCCGACACCGAGCCGAGATCCGGCATGGGCCGTTGTTCGGCCAGAGCGGCGTCGCCGGGGAAAACGAAGATCAGGCCTTCGACTTCGCGGCACGGATAGGAGCGCACGCCATTCGGCAGACGGTCGCGGCCCAGATAGGGCACGTCGATGCACTTGCCCGAGCAGTCGTACGTCCAGCCGTGGTAGCCGCAGCGGATCGATTCGCCATCCACCACGCCTTGATGCAATGGCACCTGACGATGCGCACAGCGGTCCTCGAGCGCGAACACCTTGCCGCCCTCCGTGCGCGCCAGCACGATCGGGTCGCCCGCGAACGTGACACCATGCGTCTTGCCCCGCTTCACCTCATGCGACCACGCAAGCGGATACCAGTAGTCTGGGTGGATGCCGACGCGGCGCAGATCGCGCACCGGCGCGTCGTTGGCAGCCTGGCCGGGCGCGTGAGCGGCTTTTTGCGATGCTGTCTGGGGGGGCGACACATCGACGGTCGCATCGCCGGTGTCTTGTTCTAGCGGGGGCACAGCATGCATAGGTGGGTCTCCGTGCACGGGCGGATAGAAGGTTGCCGCCCTGCAGGTTGCGGGCGGCGTCGTCGCCAGTCTACTAGAACCCGACACCGCTTGGGTTCGCGGACCGCGTGCCTTGCCGCGCAATCGCACCGTCCCGTCACCCGGAACACCGCCTTAAAAAAGGGCACCGCGTTAGCCTTCGTCGTGCGCCACCAGCCCTGAGCGGCGCTGCACGCCCCACGACCGTCCGCCACGCAGGAAATGCAGCCAGCCGAGCGTGGCGCCCACGTGCCGCACCACTTGGAACGTGAACGGCTCGGTAATCGCCGCGAACGCCGCCATCCATAAACTGGAGCCGGTGCGCTCGCCGGTCCAGCGCCGATACAGATGGATGCTCCACAGATAGAACGCGAGATCGATTGCCGTTTTCAGGCCGATCACGCTGAAGATCGACACGACGATCGCGCCATGCCCACCGAGCAGAAAAGCGAGCAGCAGCGCAAAAGCGGTCAAGCCGTAGATCGGCTGCATGGTGTCGATCGCCTTGACCGGCAGCATCAGCATGCCGAGCGTGCCGTAGCGCGGATTGCCGGTCATGTCGCGGTTCCAGTACTGCGTTTGCAGGAAGCCCGCGAACCAGCGGCGCCGTTGACGCAGAAAACTGGCGAGATTGTCCGGTGCGTCGGTGTGAGCATGCGCCTCGCCGACCACGCGCACGTCCCAGTCGAGGCCGTGGTCGACCGAATAACGGCGCAGCCGGTGAATCAGCTCGTAGTCTTCAACCAGGCACTGCGGATCGAAGCCGCCCACGTCGACCAGCGCGTCGCGCCTGAACGACGCGAAGGCCCCCGAAATCAGCAGCAGGCTGTCGGCGCGCATCCACGCAAAACGGGCGATGAAGTTGCGCATGTACTCGTAGGTCTGGAACCACTCGAACACGCGCCCCGACACCGACTTGCCGCATACCGGCACCAGAATGCCGGCGGCGGCGACGAGCCTCGGTTCGCTCGCGAAAGCGGCGCGCATGGCGTAGGTGGCGTCGTCGTCGAGCAGGGTGTCGGCGTCGACCGTCATGACGGTTTCCGTGGTCATCACGGTGATCGCGGCGTTCAGCGCGCGCGCCTTGCCGCCGTGCGGCACGCGCAGCCAGAACAGGTTCGGATACAGCGCGCTGGGTGCGCTCAGCACGCCGTCAGCGGCCGCCGTGAGGCCGAAGCGCTCGATCAGAAGCTCGCGCGTCGAGTCGGTAGAGCCGTCGTCGGCAATGACGATCTGCGCCGGCCCATGCGTCTGCCGCAACAGCGCGGCAAGCGTCACCGGCAGCACCGCCGCTTCGTTATGCGAGGCGACGATCACGCCCATGCTCGGCAAGCTGCGCCGCTCGAACTCAGGCTCGAGCGGCGGCGTACGCCGCATCAACGGCAGCGTCTTCCACGTGACGAACGCCAGCAGCAAGGTGTCGTACACCACGTAGGCAATGCCCGTCGACCACGCGAGCGCGCCCTGCAGAAAGAAGGCGCGCGCGAACAGCAGCAGCCACAGCACGACCACGCTCAGGTGAATCAACGTACTCAACGGCGTCGAGCGACGCGGCACAATGCGCGGCGACGCGAGCGCGAGAGCCTGTTCCAGGGTTTTCTTCAAAATGACTGCCGGGTAGTCTGTGCTGCGGTTGATAAGTGGACGCGGCGCTTACGGCACCATGCGCTTCAGAACCGACTTGCGATCGATCCACTGATGCTTCAACGCCCCGCCGATATGCATTGCCAGCAGCGCATAGAGCGCGTAGCCGAGCCACGTATGCAACGCGCCGAAGCGGTCGTGCAAGCTTTCCTTGAGCGTCGGATCGAGATTCATCACATAGCCGATACGCGGCCAGGGGAACAGGTCGAACAGGCGCATGGGGTGCGTCGCCGCGTCTTTCCATGCGGAATCGTGCAGCCAGCCGGACAGCGGCAGCGCAATCATCAGCAGATACAGCAGAAAATGCGCGACGTGCGCGGCGATCTTCTCCCACGACGGAAACTCGCGCGGCAACGGCGGCGGCTTGTGCGACACACGCCACAAGATGCGCATGAGCGCGAGACCCAGCACCGTGATACCGATCGACTTGTGGGTGTCGATCACCGGGCGCACCCAGTCGTCCGGCAGCGAATCCGCGCTCAGGCCGAGCACCACGTTGCCGATCATCAGCAGCGCGATCAGCCAGTGCAGCACCATGGCCGTGCGGGTGTAACGGGACGGCACTGGCGTGCCGCTCGAGTCGGCCAAAGAGTCGGCGTGCGTGTTCATGATTGTTCCGTCCGCAGATTCATTGCTGCGAAAACTGTTTGATATTCCCGTCATGCCGAGGCGGATTCAGGCGCATGGCACCGCAGCACGGTAGGAGAACGCCCCAGTGTGCGGCTTTATTCCGCCACACGCTTAATAGTATGTTTCTAGTATGTTTCAGATTATTTCGCGCGCGCGGCGCAAAGCCGCCATTGCAGCCTAGCCGAGCGTTGCCTCGCGCCGTGCGATCAGCGCGATCGACTCGATTCGCTCCTCGACCCAGCCGTTGGTTGCATGCGCATCCAGTAGCTGCCGGATGCGGGCTTGCAGTTCGTCCAGCCGCTCGCCGAGCCGCTCACGCGACAGACTCGACATCGACAAGGGCCGCTCGATCAGCGATTCAACCGACGTCCGCCGTGTTTCGACAATCGACACGCGCTCCAGCGCCGAAAATGACGACTTTGCGAGCACCGTGTCGTGACTCTCCCAGTCGTCCGACGTGCGCTGCACGCGTGCCGGGTCGCTCTGCGCGTATTCTTCGAGCAACGCCTGATAGGGCGCGAGCCAAGCAATCGGCGCGTCGGTGACCATCGCCGTCGAGAACAGTGCGAGCGCGCCTTCCGGCTCAATCAGCGCGTCCAGCCTCGCGAGCGTGTCGGGCCGGTCCATCCAGTGAAACGCGCGGCCGATGACAGCCAACCGAAAGCGCCCGAATGCCGGCGACAGATCATAAGAGCTGCCCTGGCGGTATTCGATATTCGGAGCAATTCCAGCGCCCAGGCCTGCCGCGATGCGCAGCATTTCCGGTTCGGGGTCGAGCGCGAGACCCGAACCGACCCACGAGGAAAACGCCTGCGACAGCTGCCCCGGCCCGCAGCCGAGATCGAGCAGCCGGTGCGAACCGCCGAGCTCGCAGGACTGAGCGACGCGGCGAATCAAGCGCGGCGAATACGGTTGACGCCCCGCCAGGTAATGCGCGGCGTTGGTCTTGAAGCGGTCGGGGACGAAGGGAATCGGAGCGGTCATCGGCGGTTCCTGGCAGGTGGGTTGCGGCAACAGGCAAGCGAACAGAACGCCATTGTCGTTGCTGCGGCACATTTCCGCCGACGTTGCCATGCAATTCGATCAGATCGGGCGTCCATACTTCAGGATCGATTCTGATTGGATACCCATATCGCTGCGCAGTTTCCGGCAACACGACAAATCGTCAGTGCTGCTTCTACGATACGGCGCCCCTCAGAAAGGCGCGCGCGCAAACCCAATGAAAGGCGGCCGGCACGCCGTATCCCGCTTTGGGGGTTGGAGAACCTCGCCGGCCGTTGCTCAACGCTCCACAAACCGCTTCACAAACCGATAGTGACCGACCCCCCACTCGTTCCCGTTTGCATAGCCGAACAGCTCGGCCACGGCCATATAGAACATGCGCCAGCGTTGCAGCCACACGGCCGCATCGCGCGCGCCGTAGGTATCGACGAGCATCGGCATTACCCGGTCACGTGCCGCGTCGAGCGCGGCGAGCCAATGATTCGCCGTGCGCTCGTAATGCGTGCCGCTCACCCACCACTGCCGCTCCATGCGCAGGTCGTCCTGGAAATTGAGCAGCAGCGCCTCGGACGGCATGGTGCCGCCGGTGAAGAAATATTTCGACATCCAGTCGCTGCCGTCCTGCACCTGAAAGTGATACGCGAGCGTGCGGTGTACGAAGATGTGCACGAACAGCTTGGCGTCCTCGCGCATCCAGCCCGCAATTTTCGCGAGCAGCAAGCCGTAGTTTTTCATATGCTCGAACATCTCGATCGATACCACGCGATCAAAGCCGCAGCCAAGCTGTTCGTCATTGAATTCGAAATCGACAATGTTGCCCGTGACCACCGAGAGGTTGCGCAAGCCCACCTGCTCCGCGCGCGCTTCAATGAACGCGCGCTGCCCGTGCGAGTTCGATAGCGCGACGATCCGCGAATTCGGATAGCGCGCCGCCAGCCATAACGACAACGAACCCCAGCCGCAGCCGAGATCGAGAATCCGCTGACCGTCGGCCAGCTCCGCGCGCTCGGCGTAGCGTTCCAGCATGGCCGCCTCGGCTTGCGCAAGCGTCTCGCTACCGGTCGGATACAGGCAGCACGAATACTTCAGATGCGGCCCGAGATGCGCGTGAAAGAACGAAGCCGGCACCTCGTAATGCTGCGTGTTGGCGGCTTGCGTTTCGATCGCGATCGGGCTCGCACGCAGATCATCGAGCAGACGGTTGAGGCGTTGCGCGCGCACCTCGCCGTTATTGAGCGCTTCGTCGCGCAGGCGCTGGCGCATCAACTGCCGCATGCCGAAACGGATCACGCCGTTGGGCAGCCAGCCACGTTCGCAGCTCTGAATGAGCCAGCCGTCGCCGGGCTCGGCGGGTGACGGCGGCAGGGTGTGACCGGTGGTGGAAAGGCTCATGAAACAGACTCCCTATCGTTTTTTCGCGATTTTTATTTTGAAAGTGTGCAGGCGCCCTGCGCGAGCGTTCACTGCCGCGGCGGCCACGGAATCAATGCGCTGGTGGTGCGCATGTAATCGGCGTAACCGGGGCGCCGCTTTGCCATGCTTTCTTCGAGCAGCGGGATGCCGGAGAGCTTCAGCAATAGAAACGCCATGAGTACCGGCGGCAGCAGCGTGAACCAGCCCCACGGCGTGCCAATCGAGAGTGCGATATACGCGAGCCAATGCACGCATTCGAAGAAGTAATTCGGATGACGCGAGTAACGCCATAAGCCGACGCGGCACACGGTATCGCGATTCGCCAGATTGGCCTTGAAGTCTCGCAACTGGCGGTCCGCTATACCCTCGCCGGCCACGGAGACGATCCACACCACCACGGCCAGTACGATCCATCCCGTGGCCGGCGCTGTGCCGCGATACGACGGCACCAGAAACGCGATCGAAAGCAGCATCGAAATCACGACTTGCAACTGGAAAAACCAGAACATCCTGCTCGCCGCCTTGTCGCCCCATTCTTCGCGGAAGCGGCGATAGCGTGCGTCTTCGGGCTTGCCGGCATTGCGCTTCCACAGATGCGTGCCGAGCCGAACACCCCAGATCAACCCACCTAGCGCGGTCAGAGCGCGCGCGACCGGGTCGCCTGTGCCGAGCACCGCGTAGAGCACGGCCACGAGACCGAGCGAATACGCCCAGATGGGATCGACCATGCCGGCGTTTTCGGTTTTCAACTGCCATGCCCAGACCGCGCTGAAAATCACGACGAGCCCAATCAGGGCAATCACGGCGGCGGCAAGTGCTGGCATGGATTCCTCGTTCAAAGGCGATGCGGGTTATACGCTTCGAAAGCGCGATCGGATGCGTCCGGCGCGCCCGCTAGTCCTTGTCGCCCGGCGAGGCGAAGCCTGCTTTGCCCAACTGATCCGGCCGCTGCGGCACGCGTCTGAAGCGCGACGTGTCGTAACCCATCGCGTCGAGCCGGCCGAGCAGGGCACGATACGTTTCATCGCTCATGTCCGGCTCGCGGGAAAAAATCCAGCCGAGGTTTTTGCCGGGATAGCCGAGGATCGTGTAGCGATAGTCCGGATCGACATAGAGCGTCAGTTGCGTCACGTGGACCGGCCAGAACAGTTGCACGCTCCACTCGCCACCGTCTTTGCCCGGCACGGGCGTGTCGAGAAACTGATAGTGCTTTTCCTCGGCGTCGAAACTCTTTTTGCGGCCGTAGTACGAGTCCTCGATCTTGCCGTCGTCGCGCAATTTCCATTCCGCGCGGCTCCCCACCATGTCGCGCTCGGCGAAATAGGGAATGTTCGCGATGATGTACCAGCGGCCCATATAGCGCGGCAAGTCGACCGGCACCGTGGAGAGCGGTTCGCTCGCGCGCGGGTTGGGATTGGGCGGATCGTTGGAGCAGCCCGCGAGCGAGAACAGCAGAAATGCCGCAGCAGCGGCGGCGACGGTGGTAAGCACAACACGGCGCATGGCAATGGCCTCGAACGTAGCGGATATAAAGGTATTACGTTCGATGGGGCCGGATGGATGCGCGCGCCGACCGCGAATCCGCGCGGCGACCCTGCAAAGCATGTGCGGGCGACGCTCGGCGCGTGCGGGACAGTTTCCGGCGATCAGACCGCCCTGCCTTCGAGGCTAGCCGATCCTGCCTTCGGGGAGTTTCTATCCAAAACGGCAGTTCAGCGCAGCGTAAGCCGCGCCATCCGGTTAGCATTGAGGTGTCTGCAACGCCCTCTCCTACCTGAATCGCCCGCTCATGCCTTCCCGCTTCAATGCCGCGTTTACCGCCTTGCTCGCCGCCGCCCTGTTCGGCGCGACGACCCCGCTCGCCAAAGCGCTGCTCGGCTCGCTCTCGCCGTTCCTGCTTGCCGGGCTGTTCTATCTCGGCAGCGGCGCGGGCCTTGCCGCCCTGATTCTGGCGCGCCGGCTCAAAGGCGGGCGCACCGGGCAACCGGCCGACCACAGCCGCTTCCCGTTACGCGAGGTGCCGTGGCTGGCCGGCGCGATCGTGGCCGGCGGCGTCGTGGGGCCCGCTTTATTGATGCTGGGTCTGAAAACAACGCCCGCCGCCACCGGTTCCCTGCTGCTCAATCTGGAAGGGGTGTTCACCGCTCTGATCGCCTGGGTCGTGTTTCGCGAAAATGTCGACGTGCAGGTGTTCCTCGGCATGGCCGCGATCGTCGCGGGCGGCGTGGCGCTCTCCTGGCAGCCGGGCGCGGCGGGCCTGCCGCCCGGCACGCTGCTGCTGGCTGGCGCGTGCGCGTGCTGGGCCGTCGACAACAACCTCACGCGCAAGGTATCCGCGCACGACGCCATGTTCATCGCCTGCGTAAAAGGGCTCGTGGCCGGTTCGGTCAACGTGACGCTCGCGTTCGTACTCGGTGCCGCATGGCCGAGCGTGCCGACCGTCGCGCTCGCCATGCTCACGGGTTTTGCGGGCTACGGCGTCAGCCTCGTGCTGTTCGTCGTCGCGTTGCGCAATCTCGGCACGGCGCGAACGGGCGCCTACTTCTCCGTCGCGCCGCTGTTCGGCGTGACCTTGTCGTGGCTGCTTTGGCCGGAAATGCCGCCGCCGCTGTTCTGGATCGCCGCCGCGCTGATGACGTTGGGCGTGTGGCTGCACATTCGCGAGCGTCACGAACATCCTCACACGCACGATCCGCTCGAACATACGCACCGTCACCGGCACGACGCGCATCATCAGCACGAGCACGACTTCGCGTGGGACGGCGCCGAGCCGCACACGCATCCGCACCAACATGCACCCATCACGCATGCGCACGCGCATTTCCCAGATATTCACCACCGGCATACGCATTGATTTTCCGGCTAGCCGCGCCACACGGTGACTTGCTGCACCGCAAGACAAAAATCTCTGTGAATTGAATCATGTGATAGATCGATTCAATTGGCATGCCCGTGCATCGCATCCTCTAATGAAACTCCTGCTGTGCGCGCTGTGTCCGTCCAACCTGCCTGGCACCCTTGGAGAAGCCCATGTCTCAACCCGAGCCCAACGTAGACGAATTGGTGAGAAGCATCGCCGAGGAAACCGACACGCCAACGGAAACGGTCTCGAAGCTGTACGCGGACATCCTGGCTGTTTATCGTCAGGACGCGCGTGTATTCGATTACGTACCGCTCTTTGCGGCGAAAAAAGTCCGCAATCAGCTTCGTCATAGCGCGGACCGCAAACACTGACACCGCGGCGCGCGGAGCCCCCTGCTCGCTGAACATTTCGTCTGGATAGACTCGCGCGCGAACGTACGCAACGCGCGCCGATTATTTTTCCCGCTGCTAGACTCTGACCCAGGACCATTGACTGGGGGGAGTTGGCATGCGGATAACAATCGTAGGCGCGGGCATTACCGGCTTGAGCACGGCGTGGTCGCTCTCAAAACAGGGACACGACATCACACTGATCGAGCAAGGCTCGATTCCCAATCCACTCGCCGCTTCAGGCGACCGGCATCGCATGATTCGCCGTGCCTACGGCGATGCGGACGGCTACGCGCACACCATCGCCGAGGCGTTCGACAGCTGGGACCTGCTGTGGAACGACCTCGGCGTTTCACACTATGCAAATTGCGGAGTACTCGGCATTTCACAATTCGCGGGCGACGGCGCCGAGCAGTTCCGCGCCGGACTCGACCGCATGAATTTCGAGTATGAAAGGCTTGAGCCACGCGATGCCGCCGCGCGGTTTCCCTTTCTCGACCCCAACACCTTTCGTTATGCTTACTTCGATCGCGACGGTGGTGCGCTGTTCAGCGAACGCATTGCACGCGACATGAAAGCGTGGCTCAAGATGCGCGGCGCCGATATTCGCATGCACACGAAGGTGCTCGCGGTCGATCCGCACACCGCTTCCGTGCGTCTCGAAGACGACACTCTCGTGCGTGCCGACAAGCTCGTGGTCGCCGCGGGCGCATGGACGTTGCAACTGTTCCCGGCGCTCGCCGAAAACCTGATGACTTATCGCAATACCGTCGCTTATCTGGAGCCGCCGGCGGATCTGGAAGACGCGTGGTCGACGGCACCCGCGATCGTCGACATTGGCGGCAAGAATGACGGCTATGTGCTGCCACCAATCGACGGCGTCGGTCTGAAGTTCGGTGCGGGTGTCAATAAAACGCTTGCGCTGGACCCCGACGCCAATCGCGTTGCCGCGCCTGGCGAGGGCGACCGTTTGCGCCGGATGTTTTCGCCGCCGTTCGGCCGCATAGAAGAATATACGGTATCCGAAGTAAAAACCTGCGCGTACACCTTCACGGCGGACAAGCGGTTTTTTTCGAAGCGGATTGGCAACACGCTAGTGGTGTCGGCTTGCTCCGGACACGGATATAAATTCGGCGCGGCGGTGGGACGCCGAATCGCGGAGTCGCTGGAAACCGGCGACGATGCGCTGCTCACGCGATGGCTCAAGGCGGAAACGGTCTAGCGCGCCATGGCGGAGGCGATCACCCTGCGCGTGGCTCCAAGTTCTGGCCGCTTTGTGGAGCTAACAATCGTGCGACAAATTTCTTATGCTGACGGTTTGAGAGTCTTCACCTAACGAGGAATCAAACATGTCAGGCCCGATTCAGATCCGCCCTGTCGCACCCGCCGATTTCGACGCGTGGTTGCCGCTATGGGACGCCTACAACGCGTTCTATGGCCGCTCGGGCGAAACAGCCTTGCCGCGCGAAATCACGAAAATCACTTGGGGGCGTTTCTTCGACGGCTATGAGCCGATGCATGCCATGGTCGCCGAACGCAACGGCCAGTTGCTCGGTCTCGTGCATTTTCTGTATCACCGTCACACCACCATGGCGGGACCCATCTGCTATCTGCAGGACCTCTATACGCTCGATAGCGAACGCGGCAAAGGCGTGGGCCGAGCATTGATCGAGGCGGTATATGCACGCGCCAAAGCCGATGGTTCGCAGCGCGTTTACTGGCAGACACACGAAACCAATCAGACGGCGATGAAGCTGTATGACCAGGTCGCGGACCGCTCGGGTTTCGTGGTTTATCGCAAAGCGCTGTGATGTCGACGTTGCGATAGCGATCGCTATCGCGCAGCACGCTCGTCTAGCGCGCTTCGAGTACCTCTCTCCACGCCGTGTGCCACGCACGGCTCGCCGCTTTCGCATGTCCGGCCGATCATCCCGCCGCCATGCGCAGCGCATCCCACGATCCGATTCCCTCAGCGACCTTTTGTCCGCGCCGCTCAAGTTTGCGTGCGGTCTGCCGTTATCGCCATTGGACGGAGCTGCACCCGGCTCCACGCAATGCATCAGCGAAAACCTGGGCGGTCTCCTCACGGAGGGGCGCAAACGAATCGGAAACCGTACATGCCTTCGATCATCGGCATCGATCTTGGAACCACGCATAGTCTCGCGGCAATCTGGCGCGACAATCACGCTGTCCTCATCCCGAACGCGTTAGGCGAGACGCTCACGCCCTCGTGCGTTTCCATCGACGACGACGGCTCGATCCTCGTCGGCCGCCCCGCCCACGATCGCCTGCATACGCATCCGCAACGTACCGCTGCAAACTTCAAACGCTACATGGGCACGAGCCGCACCGTGTCGCTCGGCGCGCAAACGCTGCGCCCCGAAGAGCTGTCTTCTCTCGTACTCAAATCATTGAAGGCCGATGCCGAAGCTTTTCTCGGCGAAGCGATCAGCGACGCGGTGATCGCCGTGCCCGCCTATTTCAGCGATGCACAACGTAAAGCCACGCGCATCGCCGGGGAACTGGCCGGTCTCAATGTACTGCGTCTCGTCAACGAACCGACAGCGGCCGCGCTGGCGTATGGCGTGCATCAACGCGATTGCGAGCGCAAATTTCTGATCTTCGATCTCGGCGGCGGCACCTTCGACGTTTCCGTGCTCGACTTCTTCGAAGGTGTGATGGAGGTGCGCGCGAGCACCGGCGACAATTTTCTGGGCGGTGAAGATTTCACCGAGGCACTGGTCGAGTTGTTCTGCCAGCGCAACGGCCTCAAGGTCAGATCGCTCGCGCCGGTTGCAGCACAGCGGCTGCATCAGCAGGCCGAACGTGCGAAGCGTCAGTTCACGCAGAGCGGCGTTGAAAGCGTCACCCTCGAGCTTGCAGCCGGCGACGACAAGTACACGCTCCAGCTCGACGCGGCCGCCGCGGAGCGCACTTGCGAGCATTTGCTGGAACGGCTGCGTAAGCCGGTGGAACGCGCCTTGCGCGATTCGAAAATCGCCGTGGCTGCGCTCGACGAGATCATTCTCGTGGGTGGTGCGTCGCGCATGCCGATGGTCCGCAAGCTGGTCTCGAAGATGTTTGGTCGCCTGCCCACCGGACATTTGAATCCGGACGAGGTGGTCACACTCGGCGCTGCGGTACAGGCCGGTCTCGTTGGACGCGACGGCGGGCTCGACGAAATGGTGCTGACCGATGTCGCGCCGTATAGCCTCGGCATCGACACGGCCATGCAAGTCGGTCCAGGCCAATTCGTGCCGGGTCACTTTCTGCCGATCATCGAGCGCAATACGATCGTGCCGGTGAGCCGCATGCAGCGCATCTTTACCGTGCGCGACCGTCAGCCGATACTCAACCTCAAGGTGTTTCAGGGCGAAGCGCGGCTGACCGCGGACAACGTATCGCTCGGCGAATTCACGCTC
The DNA here is from genome assembly GCF_046028015.1 of Paraburkholderia sp. RL17-383-BIF-A. Classification (NCBI taxonomy): domain Bacteria; kingdom Pseudomonadati; phylum Pseudomonadota; class Betaproteobacteria; order Burkholderiales; family Burkholderiaceae; genus Paraburkholderia; species Paraburkholderia sp. RL17-383-BIF-A. Next base: position 188,476 of record NZ_JARESR010000011.1, read on the forward strand.
GAAGTGCCGCTCAAACCAGCGGGCGAAGCAGGCGCGGATGTGCGCTTCACTTACGACATCAACGGTGTGCTCGAAGTGGAAGCCACCGCGTTTCCGGACGGCAAGAAACGCGCAATGGTGATTGAAGAGAACCCCGGTGTGATGACGCCGGAAGAAATCCGCGAGCGCCTCGCTGCATTGAGCGCGCTGAAGATTCATCCACGCGACCAACTCGAGAACCGGACGTTGTTGACGCGCGCGGACCGTGTCTACGAAGAAACGCTGGGCGACCATCGGCAATATCTGGCCGCGCATATCGCTCGCTTCCAGGCGCTGATCGAGCATCAGAATGCCGATGAAATCGCGCAGGCGCGCGGCGAACTGGGCGCGCTGCTCGACCGCTTCGATGTGCATGTGACTTATTGAGCGGCCATGAACACGATTGCGAACAATCATTGGCCTTGGGACGTGCTCGGCATCGAGTCGAATGCCGACGAGCGTGCGGTGCGTCGCGCCTATGCGCGGCTGTTAAAGCAACAGCGTCCGGACGAAGATGCCGAGGCGTTTCAGCGTTTGCGGTATGCGTATGAGTCCGCGTTGCAGATGGCGAGCGGTACGGCCGCACAGGAATCGACCACGGCGCCCACGCAGGTGAATGTGGACGGCATCGCGACCGCGGAGTTGACCGAACCGACGCAGATATCCACAAAAGCGCCTGTGATGCTGTCCATTACGGCCGACACCTCTGAAGTTCAGGCCGCTCGCGAACTGGACGCTTTCGAAACCGCAGTCCAACTCTGGCAAAACTTCGTCGCGCACGCGGATGATCTCGGGTCGCGGCGGACACTGCAAGATCTATTTGCCCGCGTTATCAACATTCCGACGCGCGACGAACTCGAATGGCAGGCGCTGTGCCATTGTCTAAACGAGGACACGCCGGCAACGCTGCGCACGAACCTAAGTGCGGTCCTCGGCTGGCGGGACAACGCGACGCACCTGCGGCGGCGCAATGCGGCCATTGCGGCGCTCGCGCTGGACCGCGTGTTTGCCGACGAGGACTATGACGCGCTGCGCCTGCGCTTTCCCAACGCGATGGCGTTGCTCGAAAGGCCATTGCCTCAAATGACGGTCGGCGCCAGAGCGCTGCTTCGTGCCGGCGTGCGCGCCGAGATGGAGCAACTGCTGATCGCGCTATGCCGTTACCATCCCAACGTCGTGCGGCTGAGGCTCAATGCCGAGAAGGTCGATTTCTGGGGCCGCTGCCTCAAGTTTCGCATTAGCGCGGGCCGCCTGCTTGGTCCGGCGCTCGCGCTGAATGCGTGGTGCGGATTGCTGTTTGCCGATGCTTCGCTCAATTCCAGTCGCGGCCGATGGTTCGATCAGTGGGCGCCGGCTCAATTGGGCATTCTTGTTTCGACACTCATGCTTGCTTTGGTGATGGTCGCTGCCGCCACCGTGTTGCTGTCCGAAGGCCAGCAACAAAAACTGCGGGCGTTACGCGCGATCGGTTGGCTGCGCTATGGGTGGGTTCCTGTGTGGCTTGGTGCGACCACCATTGCGCTGTGCGAAGACGGCAGCGGAAGATCGACTTCGATCGCGATGGCCACGCTAGGGGTCTGCACGATTTGGGCTGCGTTGATTTACGGGTGGCCGCCTGTGAAGGAACTCGCGATACTTGCGGCCTTCAGTGCGACGGCGCTGGGCTTTGCCGGGCACTGGATCGCTACGGACTCGCATGCGTGGTTGATGCCTTATGCGCACGGCGTGTTGTTCGCGTTCTTCATTTCGTTTTCGCAGGCGGAATGGCGCGAATGGGTTGCGCGTCGGCCGCCTGTGTTTTGGGCCTGTGTGCCTGTATGGTTCGCCGGGTTCGCAGCGTTGATCGTGTTGCTGGTACAGCGCGAAGCGCGCGCGACACAGTTTGCGTGGGCCTTGTTTGCGGTGATGTCGGCGGCGGGTGGCGTACTGGCGACGACGCGTTGGAGCGATCTGCGTGCGGCTATACCAGCGTTTTTTCGCGGTTATACGAATCTCGTGTGGATGGCGTTGGCGATTTATAAGCCGGATATCGTCGCGTGCGCGGGCGCGGGGTTGATGAGTGTGTGGGTGATTGAAGGGTGCAGGCGGCGGGTGGGGTAGGTGGAGGGAACAACGCTCAACCTAATTTACGCCGTCACTTGCATAAACATATATGTCAACGGTCGCACCTACGTCGCCAACTGCCTTGAGAAACGATGGCGTGAGCGAAATCGGGTAAATAGCTGTGTCGGGCAACCAGAAGAGGCCCATGCGGAACGCGACCGCGTCCACCCCTGGAAACCTGGCCAGCCGCCTCACTTCAGCCTCGTAGCTTCGCAAGAAACTGAGTGTCGCATTAATCTGCGGTTCAAGGAGATGCTCGTCAATTGGCGACACAGCGATTTGTAGGAACGAGGACTCTCTGATGGGGCGGTATGCATTGCCAGTCGGCCCGCGTCGAAATATGTCTGCTATACCGGACCACGGCGAGGACACCAAGAATCCGTCTACATCGAAGTCCGCACCAGATCCACAAAAAATGCAACCAGGCATAAAGTTCATCACCTCACAAATATTGAGCCTTCACCCGCATTGCCCGGTCTCTAAAAGATAGATCTTGTAGTACTCCAACGCAGTGTCTTTCGGCACCTGCCCGGTCCGCGGGTCTTTAAAGTCTGTGATCAACGAACCCCCATCTTGCCGATGGAGCCAATTCCAATAGGTATTCGACAAGCCATACTTCTGGTCCCATGGTCCAAGCCCAAACGGGTCAGTCTTTGACACCGGGTTCCCGCCTGGATAAGCATGCATTCGTCTGCCCGCTCGCCCACCCGATCGGATCCTCACTGATGAACCTGTCCGTCTGCGGACTGTAATACCTATTCCGATAGTGAACAAACGGTACTGTGCCGCCCTCGCGCCGACCACACGTTGACGGGTCACATCGTACTTGAAGAACCTGACGCGCAATATGGCTCTATTCGAGTAATTTCAGCAGATGTACACGCAAGGAAAACGCTGGCGCCACTATTAGGATCAAGTTCAAAAAGCAACAGGTTGTCGTCTGTCCTCGTGAAGCAAACGTCACCTACGGAGTTATCGTGAACGAAAGCGTCCATAGATACGTCTGCGATCTTTACCTCAAGGAGGGTCAGTGTAATGACGCAGTCTGGTCCACCTGCAACCCAGTTTGGGTTATCCTGGCCCCAATGTCGCAATTCGATTGCGACATCTAGCTCTCGGGCGCCGCGTTTTCCGTACTCCATCTTGATAGACAGCACATGTGCATCGTGGAAAGCCGGCCAGTATCCAAATACCTTTTTTAACAAGATGGCGTTGCCAACCTCGCCCCACCCATAGTCATCTACTTCACACATTATTTGGCCCCATTCCGCAATGGTGTCTGCACCCGTTGAACCATTTAGATTGCGATCGGTCAAGATCTCGCTTCTGGCGAGGGCGTCGACAGCATGGATCGCGCGTCAACGCCCAAATCAAAATCCATTCTTAAGGGATCGGACAAAGCAGAAACCCTTCATCGCGGTCAAAATTCGGTCCGGCGTTATGACCATGCGGCCTCATTCCATCATGAGAATGGTCACCATGATACTGAGCCGACAAATCACCATTTGAATCGTAGTAGTTCACCTTGGGTTTAAACGGATGAACGATAAAGCCGCCCGGCGGCCCGCCCGTAATGGGCATGAGTTTAGACTCGCCAAACGGATCACCGAACTGAACCGGATTGCCACCCACATAAGCATACGCATTCGTCTGCCCACTCGCGAAGCCTATCGGATCCTCACTGATGAACCGTCCGGTCGCCGGACTGTAATACCTATTCCGATAGTAATACAACCCCGTCCCATCATTCTCCCGCCCGGTGTACTGCTGCGTATTGGGATCCGCAACGCCGGTCAGAACCGTCGCGCCGTAAGGCTCATAGCTGTACTGCGTCCGACCCTGCTGATCCGCATCCGTCAACGCGATCACATTGTTATTCGCATCGCGCAGCACATACCTGTCCTGGCTCGCGTCGTCACCAATGCGCCGGAACGTCAGTTCATCCGGACCGCCTGCCTGATAAGGCGAGAACACGCGAATACGCTGTGACCAGTCACCATCCGCCACCATGAAGTTCAGTTCATCGCCAATCCAGGCCGTCTGCATGCGGTGGCCATCGACCGTGCGATCATTGCGCCGGCCAAACATGTCGTAACTGAAGCTGGCCGTCACGCCACCGTCGATCTGCGTCAGCAGATTCTGCTCGTTCCACCCAAACTGATTCACACCATCGCTGGCGAGATTGCCGTTCAGGTCATACGACAGTGTCTTGCCCGCCCAGTGCGTCAACTGATTCGCGCCGTTGTACTGCGCGTCGCTCACCGCTTGCGGCAGGTTGACCTTCGCAAGACTGCCACCTGCTTTCGTGCGCCGGCCCGCAAGGTCGTAGCCATATGTCAGGTCGCCGAGGACGCTGCCATCTGCACGCCGGTAGGTGATGCCAGTCAATTGACTCGCGGGGTCCCACGTATAGGCTGCCACGATGCCATTGGCAAACGTGGCCTGACCGAGCCGCCCCAGCGGGTCGTACGTGTAATTGAACGTACGCGGCGCTTCATCGTTTACCTCGTACTGGATCTGGGTCACCCGATGTTCCGCATCCCGGCTGTAGTTCACCGTCGCGCGATCCATATCGATGCCGGCCAGATCTCGGGTGTCGGGCGCGTAGCGATACGTCCATATTCCTTGAAACGTCGGGATCTCCAATGTGCGGATCAGCTTGCCGGTAAGGCTGTCGTAGCGGAACACCGTATCGACTTCCTTCTGGTCCCGGCCGTCCGCGGTAGGAATGAAGTCCCGGGTGCCGTTCAGCTTGTCGAGCGCATCATTCCAGCCATACGCCCAGCTTCGAACCGGCAGCGCTCCAGTCTCCGTCCGGAAGTCCGTCTGCAAAGCACGGCCAGCGGCATCGTAGGTGAAGCTCGTCACCTGACCTTTGCGGTCGGTCACGGACTCGATCTGCCCGGCGCTGTTCCACGTATACGTCTCGCTGTGCCCCAACGGATCGGTTTTAGTCTGTGGGCGGCCAATCGCGTTGTACGTGTAGCGCGTCGTGACACCCTTTGGATCAGCCTGACTGAGCAGCTGACCGCCACTGTCCCACGTGAAGTGGCTCACCCCGCCTGCGGCGTCGATGACATCCGTAGTCCTGTCCAGCGCATCGAGCGTGCGCCGCGTCGTATTGCCGAGCGGGTCCTGCACCGACGTCAGCCGCCCAACCGCATCAGTCGTGAATTGCGTAATACGGTTTAGCGGATCCGTGATGCTGGTCAGATCAGCGCCGGTCCAAACATATTTCGTCACGCCCTTGAGGGCGTCGGTCACCGTGAGAGGTCGCCCACGGCTATCGTTCGTCAACGTCGTCCGGTTACCCAGCCGGTCGGTGACAGTCAGCAGATTGCCTTTCGCGTCATACGCGTAGACCGTGCTCACGCCGCGCTGCGGGTCGCCGGCCTGCGCCTCGGTGAGCAGCTGGCTGTAACTGTCGAAGCTACGCGTAACCAACGTGCCGTATTGATCGGCCTCGCTGACGCGATTGCCATTCGTGTCGTAGACATAGCTGTACCGGCGATCGGCCCATGTGCGGTTCGTCACCCTGCCGGTGGCGTCATATGCGAAGGTCTGGACCTGGGCAATATCGAGCCCGGCTGGATAGGTATTGCGCAATACGTGACCATTCGCATCGAATTCCAGCCGGCGGACACTGCCGCGGCGGTCCGTCACTTCAGTCTGCCCAACGTTGCCTTCCACCACCGTGTATGCGAAGCCGAACGTGCTGTTGTCAGCGAGCTTCTGCGAGACCACGCGGTCCTTCAGGTCGCCGCTATTTCCGTAGGTATTGCTCACCTGAACGTTGCCCAGCGGATCGGTGACGGTGACAAGGCGGCTCTGGTTGTCCCAGCCGTATCGCCATACGCCACCGCCCGCGTCGGTGAACTGGATCAAACGGTCCTGCGTGTCGTACTGGTACGTGACTTCACGTTTGAGCGGATCGGTGACGCGTGACACCAGCGGCGTGCCGCGACTACCTGTGATGAAATTGAAATTGAAGGCGCGGCCATTCGGGCTGCTGACGATCGTAACCGCACCCGTTTTGCTGTCGCGTGCGATCACGACGGCGTTGCCATTGCGGTCCTGCAACCGGACCAGACGATAGACGCCACCAAACATGGTGAACTGCTGAGTTCGCCCATCGCGCAGGGTCAGCGTCATACCTGAACTGCCGACGGCATCGATCCGCGCGCGGTAGTACTCGCCGGGGCTCGTCAGATCGTCCCAAATCTTCGTGCTTCCCGCTCGCGGCGTGAATGGCACGCGAATGCCCGATGCCTCGCGCAGTTCGAAGCGCTGGCGGTCGGTGCTCATAGCAAGGACGGTGTCGTAGGTAAAACTCATTCCGACGCCGAAGGAACCGGCCAATGGATTGCCCGACGCGTCGTATCCGCCGCTACGGTAGACCCGTATCAGATCGATCCCTCCAGCCGTATCGGCAACCGTCAGGTCATGCGCGTACTGGTAGAACTGGCCTGTGTACAGGTTCACCGGATCGGCACCCGAGGTGCTATTGCCGCAACCAGCCGTGGCGTCACTCGAACAATTGTTCTGTCCCGCGTCGGGCATGCTGCCTTCAGGCGAAGCGGGTTCTGTCGTATCGCTGCCTGATGGGCCGCTGCAATATTCCGCGATCACATTGGGATCGCCGCACACGTACCCGCCCATGCCGCCAAAGTCAGCGGCCGCGGCCTTCAGCGGGCATTGCGGATCGGCCGGATAAGCACCGGCGGCGATGTATCGGCTATTGCAATAGTCGTTCGCACGCGCGTGCGGCGCCACGAACCACGACAGCAGTACAACGAAGAACAGAACGAACGGACGCAGCAGCGCACGACGCACCGCCAAGGCATCGGAGACTTGCATGGAGTTCCCGGGTGGAAAGAAGGGGACGTGCTCGGCTAGCGCAGGCTGGTTGCCGTAGAGGCAAGCGCGGAAACGGGTTCTCGAGCGCCGGCCGGCCCCACAGGGATGGCACTGCGCGTAGAAGGCGTGGCTGACACCACCGCTTGCCTACGGATCGCCGTGATATTGCCAGCCGCGTCGTAGTCGTAATAAGCGGTTGCGCCCGCAACTGAAACAGATGTGAGCCTGCCCAGCACGTCGTATCCGTAAGTGATCTCGTCAGCGCAAGCTGGCATGGCCGAAGCCAGCAGACAGGCCACCGCGGCCACCGCGCCACCACTCGCAACCCGCCGCGCGCGGAGGAAAAGGCGCGGGCATCGAAAAGAATTCTTCATCGATATCACCATTACACCAACCTGTAGCTTTGCTAACTACCTGGACGATATCGAAAGCCAAAACCGATTTATAGCGGATATATCTTCAATTGAATTAGGAATCTTCCGACATTCACACCCCCAAAAACGAAAGGGCGCACCACCCAGTGCGCCCTTCGTCTTCCTGCTATCGCGGTACTACAACATCAACCGCCCACCAAAACTCATTCCCACCTCAAACCCGAACCGACATACCTCAGGCCTCAAGCTGCTCCAGCACCTTGCCCTTGGTTTCAATACCCAGAAAATGCACCGCCACCGCCGCGAGGAACGGCACGGCCGCGAGGATATAGAACGCAACCTGCAAATTGCCGCCGATCATCGTCTTGGACACGATAGCGGGAGCAAAAATCGCCGCCACCTTCAACCACGCGCCGCCGACACCGCAACCCATCGCTCGGATGCTGGTCGGATAAAGTTCCGGCGTGTACACATAGGCCGTGATGAAGCCGCATGCAAGGAAGCCCAGCGAAAGCGCACAGAACGTGGCCACCACATACACCGACGAATCGTGGAAAACACCCGCCAGCAGCAATGAAATGGCGCATGCCACGAACGACAGGTTGATGATCGGCTTACGCCCCACCTTGTCGACCAGCAACGCACACGTCAGCGACCCCACCACGCCGAGCACCGAAGCCGCCACCGCCAGATTCAGCGCGAGTTGCAGCGGCGCGTGATAAATCGTGCGGTAGATCGTCGGCAGCCACGTCGAGAGACCGTATTGAATGAAGCCGCAGGTGATCCACAACATCGCCACCGCCAGCGTGCGTTTCAGATACGCGGGACCGAACAGGTCGCCCATGCGGCGCTTCGGGTGCCGATTGGCCATCGCTTCGAATTCAGCCGAGTGCGTGACCGGCGGAAGCGGACCTTTGACCGCACGTTCGAACACATGCACCGCCGCATCCGCATCGGCCATGCGCTCACGTTCGGCGAGCCAGCGCGGCGATTCCGGCACGAGCTTGCGCAGCACGAAGAACAGAATCAACGGCATGCCGCCAATAAAGTACATGGCTTGCCAACCGAAGCGCGGCACGATCCACGCGCCCAACGCATTCGAGGCGAGCAGGCCGACCGGGAAAACGATTTCATACAGCAGCACAAAGCGGCCACGGCCATGCGCACGGCTGATCTCGTTGATGTAAGTCGCGGCCACCGGCAATTCCCCGCCGAGCCCGAGCCCCTGAATCACGCGCAGCACGACGAACGCCGCGAACGTCGGCGCAAAACCGCAAGCAATACTCGTAATGCCGATAATCCCCGAACTCAACGCGATCGCTTTCACGCGGCCGCTGCGCTCCGCGTACCACGGAAAAACGAATGCGCCGATCAGTTGCCCGACCGAACCGGAGCCGATCAGGAAGCCGATTTCCCACGGCGTCAGATGCCACTTCGCGATCAGGATCGGCAGCGTGGCCGCGATGGCGATCACGTCGAAGCCGTCGAAGAACGTCGCGAGACCGATCAGGATACGCGCGCGCACCTGCATTGCATTCTTGGGCAACCGCTCCAGACGCGCGATGATCGAGCCCCGGGTCACAGGGCCTGAGACACCGGCGCTGCTGCGGTCCCCCATGGTGTTGTCGATGGTTCTCATGCCGTTGTGCCGTCCGTAGATGTGGTTAGGCAAGTGCCGTTGAGGCGTCGGTCAGGGTGGCAAGGTCGATGGTCCGGCCTTGGTTCATCCATTTGCGCGACAGTTTCAGTTCGCGCGGCGTATTGATAGCGATCACGCCGCGAATCGCGCTGTCTTCCAGATGGAACAGCGTGGCGCGTTTGCCGGGCAAATCGCCGCGCACGGCGAGCTGCGCGTTGCCCGGAATGTCGCCGAGAATCTGCAGATTCACGTCGTACTGATCGGACCAGAACCACGGAATGTCCGCATACGGTTCGAAGGTGCCGAGCAATGCTTTGGCGGCGGCAATCGCCTGGTTTTGCGCGTTGGCCCACGATTCGAGCCGCACGCGGCGCTTGAGCCATGCGCTCGGATGATTGGCGACGTCGCCGCACGCGAAGATGCGCGGGTCGTCGGTAGCGCCGAAATGATCGACCACGATGCCGTCTTCCACCTTCACGCCCGCGGCTTCCGCCAACGCCGTGTGCGGCGTGAGACCGATGCCGGCCACCGCGAAATCGGCATCGAGTGTCGAGCCGTCCGCGAACGTGGCGCGAATGCGGTTACCGTCGTTCGGATGATCTTCGAGCGACACGAGCGAGGCGTTCAAACGCACGTCCACGCCGTTCGAGCGATGCAGGTCGAGCAGGAAGTCGGACACCATCGGCGGCAACGAACGCGCGCACAGACGCGGCGCGCCTTCCACCACCGTCGCGTCGACGCCGAGCTTGCGCGCCGTGGCCGCGACTTCAAGGCCGATCCAGCCGCCGCCCACCACCAGCACACGCTTGCTGGCACGCAAGCGTTCGCACAATGCGACGGCTTCGTCGAGCGTGCGCAGATAAGCAACGTGCGAGGTCTTGACCAACGAGTCCGGCAACTTGCGCGCCGCGCCGCCGGTCGCGATCACCAGACGGTCGTACTGCACTTCGCGTCCCGACTGCGTGCGCACGATGCGCTGTTCACGATCGATCGAAGTCGCGCAATCCGGTTGCCATGCTTCGACGTTCAGCGCGTCGAAATCGTCGGGCTTGACGAGCCGCACGGTATCGATATCCGCTTCGCCCGCCAGCACCGCTTTCGAGAGCGGCGGGCGTTCGTATGGCAGATGGACTTCGTCGGCGATCATCACGAGGCGGCCATCGAAGCCTTCCTTACGCAAGGTCTTCACAACCCAGCCGGCCGCCTGGCCGCCGCCGATCACCACGATCGTGCGCGGCGCTTCGAGTCCGGCATGGGCGGCTTGCGCCTTTGCAGCAGCAGCGTCCGTCATTTTTTCTGCTCCGTCATGAACTTGCCCTCGGGCGCCTTCGCGTTTTTCTGGCGCCGCGTATTGCCGTCGATGCCGCCGTCGATCGCCCATTCGGCGAACACGGTCGGACCCGGTTCGAAATCGCGCGGCTGCCATTCGGGCGTGAGCTGGTCTTCGTCCGCGTAGTACTCGATCAGGCCACCGGCCGGATTCTGGAAGTACCAGAAATAAGCCGACGACACCGGATGACGCCCCGGCCCGAGTTGCGTATCCCAGCCGCAGCGGCTGATATGCATGCCGCCGCCGAATACTTCGTGGATATCGCGCACGGTGAACGCGACGTGATTCAGGCCGCGCTTACCGTTGGGCAATGCCAGCAGGAAAATGTCGTGATGGCCGCCGTGCGGCGCGCAACGCATGAACGCGCCACGGCCCGGATAACGGTCCGACATTTCGAAGCCGAGCAGTTCCTGATAGAACTTTTCCTGTTCGGCGAGTTTGTTCGTGAAGAACACCACGTGACCGACTTCGACCGGTTCGGCACGCTCGTAAATCGGCGACGGCTGATCGACGCGCAACGTCTGGCCCCACACATTGGATGGCGAACCGTGCACGTCGAGCGCGCGCTTGCGCGTCACTTCAACGCGAATCGCCATGCCGTTCGGGTCGATGCAGCCGACGGCGTCGTCGGTTTCGAAATGGCCCGGCTGGCCGGCAAAGCGTCCACGCAGTGCGTCGAGTTCGGCTTTGGTCGCCACACCCCAGGTCACTTCGCGCAGCGTCGGGCCTTCTTCGAACGCGGGCGGCAGCGACGCATCGTTCGCATTCACGACAAGAACCGTGCAGCCGTTCAGCGTTTCGAAGCGCGCCTGGGTTTCGTCGTGTGCGACTTCCTTCAAACCCCAGTCCGCGAAAAAGCGACGGCAGGTGGCGAGATCCGTCACGCCGTAAATAATCTGTTCAATGCCGAGAATCGTCATACGTGCCTCTTGCGTATTAGTTCGCCCACGCCAGCGGCGCGTCGTTCAAGCCCCAGTAGAGGCTTTTCTGTTGCATGTATTCGCGGATGCCGAGCCTGCCCTTCTCGCGTCCCATGCCGCTCTCTTTCCAGCCGCTGAACGGCGTCGAGATCGAGAACAGCTTGTAGGTGTTGATCCAGATCGTGCCGGCTTCGAGTGCGCGGGCAATCCGGTAGGCGCGCTTGTAGTCGCGCGTCCAGATGCCGGCGGCGAGGCCAAACACGCTGTTGTTGGCTTCTTTCAGCAGCGAGGCTTCGTCGTCGAACGGCATGGCCACCAGCACCGGGCCGAAGATTTCTTCCTGGCAGATGCGGGCGTTGTTGGTGAGGCCTTCGAGAATCGTCGGCTGGAAATACGTGCCGGCTTCGCGGCCATCGCCGACCGGGCGCTCGCCACCGCACAGCAGACGACCGCCCTCTTCCAGACCCAGCGCGACGTAACGCTCGACGGTTTCGCGGTGCGCCGCCGTAATCAGCGGGCCCATCTGCGTGTCGCCACGCGACGGGTCGCCGACGCGCAACTTGCGCGCGCCTTCGGCGAGACGCTTCATGAACGCGTCGTAAATCGAGCGCTGCACGAACAGGCGCGAACCCGCGATGCACGCTTCGCCCGACGAACTGAAAATGCCGTACAGCACACCGTTGACCGCGTGATCGAGATCGGCGTCGTCGAACACGATGGTCGGCGACTTGCCGCCAAGCTCCAAAGACACCGGCATCAGCTTGTCCGCCGCGATGCGCGCGATACCGCGGCCCACTTCAGTGCCGCCCGTGAACGACACTTTCTTCACCAGCGGATGGCGCACCAGCACGTCGCCGATCACCGAGCCTTTCCCAGGTACAACGCTCAGAACACCCTTCGGCACACCAGCCTCTTCGCAGATGCGCGCCAATGCCAAGGAAACCAAAGGCGTCACTTCGGCAGGCTTCAACACGACTGCATTGCCGCCCGCGAGTGCCGGCGCGAGCTTCTGCGCGTCGGATGCGATCGGCGAGTTCCACGGCGTAATCGCCGCGATCACGCCGATCGGCTCATAGATGCTCATGGTCAGGTAGTCGCCGCGCGATGGCGTCACTTCTTCGTCGAGCGTTTCGAGGCAGGCCGCGAAATAACGGAAGGTATTCGCGGCGCTCGCCACGAGCACACGCGTTTCGCCGATCGGCTTGCCGTTGTCTCGACGTTGCAGTTGTGCGAGCGCCTCGTGGCGCGCCATGATCAGATCGGCAATGCGGTACAGAATCAGCGCGCGTTGATGCGGCTTCAAACCCGACCAGTCCGCACGGCGCCATGCGATATCCGCGGCTTCCACGGCGTCGCGGGCGTCGTCGGCATTGGCCGTCGAGATTTCCATGTTGACCGACTGATCCGCCGGATACAGGCTTTTATACGGGTTGCCACGCCCTTGCCGCCATTCGCCGCCGATGAAAATATCGCCGGTGGGCACGAGGCTGGTATCGAAGTGAGTCATGTCGGTCATTCCGGTTTGCTTCAGCTATTCAACTGATGGCTTAAATCACACAGCGGGCCGCGCGGTTGCGCAGCGCTCGCATCGCGCTGTAGGCAGTCAATGCAGACGTCTTGGGGTTGTCCGGCAGCGGCTTGCCGCACATTTCCAGCGACATCTCGCCGAACGCGCCCCGCGCCACGACGCGATGCACGTTGCGCGTCACGTTCGGGTCGGCGATCAGTCGAACCGTGGTGTGGTCCAGACCGAGGCCGGCCAGCGCGATCGTCGCGGCCACGTTGGCGTTCTTCGGATAGAGGCGCGCCGCTTCGCGCGCGCTGCCTTCGAAGATCACCTTCTCTTCATTCAGCGTATTCAGATCGCAGACCTGTTCCGCCAGCGTGCCGAGCCAACCCGTGGGCGGCTTGCGGCCGGTGTACAGCACCTCGTCGAGACCACCGAGCTTGGCCGCGGCCAGCGCATCCACGCCGCCGATCGCGCCAGAGAGCAGCGTCAGCGTGGCGTCGCCTTCATCGGCGGCGGCGGACAGTGCGTCGAGCAGCATCATGTCGGAGAGCGCGCCAATCGAGGCGACCGCGCAGTCCGTGCCCGCTTTCAGCAACGGCACGACGTGATCGACCAGCGCGCTATGGCCCGCGCATTCCAGCGCGAAATGCGGCTGGCTGCTCAAAGCGGACACGGAGGTCACGACATCCACCGAGTCGCCTACTACTTCACGCACCGAAGCCATATGGCGCTCCGGCACGATCACGTGCGACACGCGCACCGTCGGATCGGCGGCGACCGAGCGATACACCGCCTGGCCGATCGCGCCGAAGCCGATCATCGCGACGTCGACGGGTGCGTGATGCCCCGCGTAGTCCGCGTCACGCATGTTCCGGCTCCTGTTCCTTGACCGGCGGGCCCGCGAAGGCAGTGGCGAACGAGCCGACCGACAGCATGTCCACTTCGACCAGCACGGGACCGGTCTTCGCCATGCCTTCGCGAATGATCGCGTCGGCCTGGTCGAGCGACTTGATGCGGTAGTGCGTGAGTTTCAGGCTCTCGCAGAACTGCGCGAAATCCGGTTGATGCAGATCGACGTAGCAGCGGCGGCCGCCGTATTGCGCGTCCTGAATGTTGCGGATCACGCCGTAGCACTGGTCGTTCATCAGCACGATCATCACGTTGGCGTTTTCCTGCACGGCCGTTGCCAGTTCGCCGACGTTGACCATCAAGCCGCCGTCGCCGACGAGGCACACCGTCTTCGCCGCGCTACCCGCAAGCGCCGCGCCGATGCCCATCTGCATGCCCTGGCCGATGCCGCCGCCGAGCGCATGAACGCCAGCACGCGGCGAGAAAATCTTCAGCATGCGGTTGCCCCACGTGCTGTTCGAGATCGTGACGTCGCGCACCCAGTTGTAGTCGCGGCCCACTGCGGCTTGCAGCGCGTCGACCAGACGCTTGTACGGGCCGAGACCCTTGCCCACGTCCGCGACGGCGCTTTCGCGCGCGGCGGCGAGGTCTTGCGCGAATGCCGGATCGACCTTGATGCGTCCTTCGAGCAGCGTTGCGAGTTCTTCGAGCACAGCCGATGCATCGCCGTGAATGAACATCTCGTTGCGATAGCCGCGGTTATCGGCGAGCGCGTCGGCGTCGATGCGATACAGCGGTTGCGGCAGCGCGAGCTTGTACTTCAGCGTTTCATTGCCACGCAGACGCGAACCGACCACCACCAGTGCATCACACGTCTTGTAGAAGCTCTCCACCGACGCATGCACGTTGAACGCGCCGAGCGTCGCCGGATGATCTTCCGGCAGCACGCCGCGGCCTTGCACGCTGGTCACCACGCCGAAGCCCAGCTTCACCAGACGCTCGACCGCCTGCGTCGCGTGACGCGTGCCGCCACCCAGCCACAACAGCGGGCGTTTCGCCGTGGCCAGCGAATCGGCAAGTTGCGCAACGCGCTGCTTGCAATGCGTGAGCGTAGTGATGTGCGGCGCGGCCAGATCGGCGGGCCATTCGACTTCGGCAGCCTGAATGTCGATGGGGATTTCGACGCTCACCGGACCGCTCGGCGCAGTCTGCGCGACGCGCACGGCTTCGCGGATCGTCGGCAGCGCGGTTTCGACGGAACGCACACGGAACGCGGCCTTCGAGATCGACGACAGCATCGACAGTTGATCCGGCGCTTCGTGGATATACGCGAGGTCCTGATCGAGGTATTCGGTTTCGATCTGACCGGTGACGTGCAGCAGCGCGGTGCCTGCGGTCAATGCTTCGACCATCGCGCCCGCCGCGTTGCCCGCCGCAGTGCCCGTGCTGGTGAACGCGACGCCGAGGCCGCCGGAGACGCGCGCCAGGCCATCGGCCATGTTCACCGCGCCGGCTTCGCCGCGCGCGCCGACGTAGCGAATCTTGCCGCGGTTATGAATCGCGTCGAGGATCGGCATGTTGTGGATCGAGATCACGCCGAATGCGGTTTGAACGCCGCATTGCTCGAGAAAGGCGGCGATCAGTTCGCCAACGGTGGTTGTGTTAGACATGTCGTGCAACGCCTCCAGAAACATCGATATGACTGCCCGTCGTATAGGACGACAGCGTCGTAGCCAGATAAAAGAGTGCTTGAGCGGCTTCTTCGGGGCGACCGAAGCGGCCTAGCGGAATGTTTTTCTTGCGCGCCAGTTCCGCCGTCCAGTCTTCCCAGCTCTGGCCCGGCTGTGCTTCTTTCGCGTAACGGCGGCGCCATTGACCCGATTCGACAATGCCGATCAGAATCGAATTGACGCGGATGCGCTGCGGCGCGAGTTCCACCGCGAGCGACTTCAGCAGGTTCTGCACGCCGGCGCGCGCTGATGAAGTGGCCACCATGTGCGGCTCGGGTTGCAGCGCGAGCAGCGAATTCACGCAGACCACGGAAGGGTTCGCCGCGTCGCGCAACATCGGCAGGAACGCGCGGGTTGGGCGAATCACGCTGAAATACTTCAGGTCGAGTTCTTCGCGCCAGGCGTCGTCCGTGGTGTCGGCGAACGTCGACACGCGGCCCTGGCCGGCGTTGTTCACCAGCATGTCGGTACGGCCGAAGCGCGCCTGCACCGCTTGCGCGAACGCGTTGACTTCCCCGGCGTCGAGCACGTTGCAGGTTTGCGCGAGCAATTGCGCCTGCGGAATTTTTGTCTTCAGCGCCGCTTCCGCCTGTGCGAGACGCTCGCTGTCGCGGCCGCAGATCGCGACCGAGGCGCCCGCCCGCAGAAACAGTTCGGCGGTCGCGAGACCGATGCCGGACGAACCGCCCGTCACCACCGCCACCTGTCCGGTCAAGTCGATTTGGATCATCAGAGCCCCAATGCCTTCATGTAATTGCTGCCCGATTTCGGGCCACCTTTCGGCCGATAATTGAGCCGCTGCGAAAGTTCGTCGGCCGCGCGGCGGACCTTGTCGATCAGGCCGCTGTCGAGCAGCGACGCGTCGATCTCGTGGCGCGGAATCGTCGTCGTGATGACGGCGACAATGCGCCCCGTGTCATTGCGCACGGGCGCGCTCACTACCGAAATGCCGCGCTCGAACGACGACTCGCTGATCGCGAAACCGCGCTGTGCGTCGTCGCGAATCCGCTCATACAGATCGTCGATGGTGGCGGGCGTCTGCTTCGTGAAGCGCTCGAGTTCCGGCTCGGGATAGAGCTTCTTCAACTCGTCGAGCGTCATGTCGCCCATCAGCACCTGTCCGTGCGTCGTCGCATAAGCCGGCAGACGCGTTCCCACGTTGACCTTCACCGAGCTGAAAATCGGCGTGTGGCTTTGTGCCTTGGCGACGAACACCACGTCGCGTCCATCGCGGATCACGATATGGCTGGTGAGCCCCGTTTCAGTACGCAGCGCTTCGATGATCGGCAAGCCGAGGTCGGTCAGTTCGAGCGAGCTCAGATATTCGAAACCGAGCCGCAGCACCGCGACGCCGAGGCGATAGTTGCGGTCCTTGTCGGCACGCTCGAGAAAGCCGAGCGATTCGAGCGTTTGCAGCAGACGGAACACCGTCGTGCGAGGAATCTTCAGGCGCTTGGAGAGTTCCGGTGCGCCGAGAACCGGCTCGCGCGGCGAGAATTCCGTGAGAATCTTCAAACCTCGTTCGAGACCCGGCACACGGTAGGCGGTGTCGCCAGTCGTCTCGTTGCCGGTATCGTTGCGGTCTTCGTCCGCGTCGCGCTCGGCGCTAATGGTGTCGGGCGTCATTCATTGGCTCCGTTGTCCGTCGCTCGTGCGACAGAACGTGTCGATGATCGCGGTGTACGCGGCAGGTGCTTCGATATAGCCGGCGTGCCCCGCGCGAGGCACGACCTGCAACTTGGTGCCTGAGGCCAGCGCGATGCGCTCGCAGGCTTCGGGCGTCGTAATGGTGTCGTCGGCGCCCACGGCCACGTTGATGCGGCCTTTATGGCGCGCGAGATCACTCGCGAGATCGGCGTTGGCAAGCAGATGCGTGGCCTGCGCGTAGCCGTGCGGAATGACGCGCGACATGTTCCAGCGCACCCATGCGCGAGCTTCGTCGCTTGCGTGAGCGGACAACATATTGGTGCTGCGTTGTTCGACGAGACCTTGCGGGCCGAGTTCGTTCAGCATGGCGAGACGCTGGTCGCGCTTCGTGTTGCGGACATCCGCGGATGCCGCGCCATAACCACCGGCCGGCGACAGCAGCAGCAAGCCGGCCACGCGCTGCGGATGCGTCACGGCAAACGCCCCGGCGATAATCGCGCCGAGCGAATGGCCGAGCAGCACGCAACGTTCGATGCCGAGCGCGTCGAGCCAATCGTTCAGCACGCTCGCGTAATCCGCCGCTGCCGGCGATTCGGCCGCAACCGGCGTGGAAGCGCCATAACCCGGCGCGTCCCACGCCAGCACGCGACGCGTGCCGCCGAGAACTTCGAACTGCTGCACCCACGACGCCGCGCCCGAACCGATACCGTGCAGCAGCACGAGCGGCAGCGCGCTGCTGTCGGCGCTATCCACTTCGCGATAGCTCACCGCGCGTTGCGACGCCAGCCAGATCTGCTGCGCCGGGAAGCGCGCAAGGCGCGCTTCGAGCGTAGCGTGCTGAGCGGCGCTATCAGCGGCAGGGGACGGGACTGCGGACATGATTTCCTTCGCGGGTGTTGTCGAACTTGAGGCGGCGGCGTGGCGCTCGGTTAGCGCTTGAGCTTGGCCAGCGGCGAATCCGGCGGATACGTCGGCGTAATCGGCTTCGGCGAACCGAGCATCACGCACATCAACGCGTCTTCTTCACCAATGTTGATTTCCGTGCGATACACGCCCGGCGGCACCGAAATCAGATCGCGTTCGCCCAGCACGGCTTCCCACGTTTGACCGTCTTTCTCGCAGATCACCTTCATCTTGCCGCGCAGCACGAAGAAAATTTCTTCGACATCCATATGAATATGGCTCGGGCCGATGTTGCCGGCCGGGATCACCATGGTCGAGAATGTGAAGCCGCCAGCGGGCACCGTATTCATGTCTTTCGCGACACCCGTGCCGCCCGTGCCGACATAGCGCATTTGCGCGCGGCGATACTTCGGGTCGTAGTCGGCCTGGAACTTCAGTGCGTCCCAGTCATAGCGACGCGTTTCCAGACGCGCGACGCGGCTGTCCAGCCATTGGGCAAAGCTCGCGTCCGCGGGTTGTTCCCACGATTTGCGTTCGATATCGGCGTCCGCCATCTCTTTCTCCTTTCGATTCGACAAGATCAATTCATCACGAAGCCGCCGTTGACCGGCAGCAATTGGCCGGTCACGAAGCGCGCGGCATCGCACAACAGGAACAGCACCGGCCCGGTGACGTCGTCGGGCACTTGTGCGCGCGTGAGCGCGCGGCCTTGCAGGTAATACTGGTGACGCTCGGCGGGCACGTACGCAGTGGCTTCGACTTCGGTCAGGCCCGGCGCAATTGCGTTGACCGTGATCTGGTGTGCGCCGAATTCGCGCGCGAGCGAGCGGGTCATCGAAATCACCGCGCCCTTGCTGGCGACATAGGCGAGCAGCTTCGGCGCGCCCCACATCGCCGTGTCCGAGGCAATGTTGACGATGCTGCCGCGGCCCGAGTCGCGCAGATAAGGCAGCGCTGCCGTGCTCATCAACCAGGTGCCGCGCACGTTGACGTTCATCACGGCGTCCCACGTCTCGACAGACAACTCGTCGGCGAACTTGCCGCCGGAGTTGGTGATGGCCGCGTTGTTGATCAGTGCGTCGATGCCGCCGAGTTGCGCCGCGCCTTGCTCCGCGAATTGCTTGATGCTCGCGGGGTCGGCGAGATCGAGCGGCACATAGGTAACCGCATGACCTTGTCCGGCGAGCGACGCCGCGAGCGCGCGGCCCTCTTCATGCAAGACGTCGCCGAACACCACGCTCGCGCCGGCTTGCACCAGCGAGCGGACGAACGCCGCGCCGAGACCACGCGCGCCGCCCGTCACGAGGACGCGCCGGCCGTTGAGCGCTGCGGACGCATCGTTATGCATGGCTGTGACTCGCTTCTGCCGAGGCCGGCGCAGCGCTTGCCGCTTGCGTGCGATGCGCGTCCAGATCGGCGAAATGCTGCTGGGCACGCTGACGCAACATGCGGCGCACACGCGTCATGCCGACATCGTGCTGATACAGAAACTCGTGATCGCGCGCATTCGGCGCCATGCTTTCCAGCACGTAGCGGTCTTGCTCGAGCACGGCCCAATGCAGACCTTCCAGACGGTTGCGATACATGAAACGCCATGCGTCGCGCTGCCAGCCTTGCACCTTGCGCGTGCGCCAGAAATAGACCTGGCAGTTGTCTTCGTCGACGGGAACGGCGAAGCCGATGATCCCGAAGTTGCCGCCCGGGCCGAACTTCTTCTTGTACGGAATCGCGAGGCGCATCCACAGCGTGCCTGTTTCGCCGAGTTCCACCCAGTCGAAGTTCACGTCGCGCTGGCCGACCTTTTCGAACATCAGTCCGGTTTCGGTCTTGCGCACACGCATGTCGGCCTGCTTGTCGCCTTCGGCCATCGAGTGCGAGGTCGCGTGCAGATACGCGCCGTGCATCGGGTCCATCACGTTGTCGATCGCGTACTGGTAATTGCACTTCCAGTGCGACATGCACAGGAAGCTCGCGTATTCCTCACCGACCAGTTCTTCCGGCAGCACGAGCGGCGCGGGTTCCTTATGCGCTTCATCGCCGA
Source organism: Paraburkholderia sp. RL17-383-BIF-A (assembly GCF_046028015.1). NCBI lineage: Bacteria > Pseudomonadati > Pseudomonadota > Betaproteobacteria > Burkholderiales > Burkholderiaceae > Paraburkholderia > Paraburkholderia sp. RL17-383-BIF-A. Next base: position 208,397 of record NZ_JARESR010000011.1, read on the forward strand.
ACCACAGAAAGATCGCTCCGGCATGCTCTTCGACCGGATACGACTTCACGCACTTCTGGCCTTCCAGCGGGCAGTTCGACACCGCCGGCACTTTGGTGACCGTGCCGCCGCCGTCGACTTCAATGCCGTGATACCAGCACGCGACGCTGCCTCCGAGGTTCCAGCCGAGCGACAGACGCGCGCCGCGGTGCGGGCAGCGGTCTTCGAGCGCACGGACTTTGCCTTCCTTGTCGCGCCACAGGACGATCTGGTCGCCCAGGCGCGTGATGCCGACTGGCGCGTCGCCGACTTGCCAGCTCGGCGCGACGGGATACCAGTAGTTACGCAGGCCTTTGTTCAAATACGACTGGATCGGGTCGGCCGCGCCTTGCGTTGGATTGGGGGACGTCATGAAGAGACTCCGGGTACGGGTGCGATAAATCGTGTTCGGGAAAGCGCGCTTATTCGGCGAGCAGGCGGAATTCGGCGGCGAGGCGGTCGGCGTCCCACGTATTGCCTTCCGGCGTGCGGAAGCCGACGCGGTTCAAGCCGTCGACCACTTCCTGCAACTCCATCGCGCCGGCTTCGAAAACTTTTTCGAGTGCGTCGCCGAAGTCGTTTTCGTACTGGGTCGGCTCGGCCTTGCGCGTTTGCCAGATGAAGTTTTCGCTCTCGCCCGGCTTCTCGATCACGCCCTTGCCTGCGACGTTGTTCGGCTGCGGCGCCAGCCACGGCTTCAGGAACGGATTGAAGTTCACGATTTGCTCTCGCATGTCATTCCACCTTGATCTGGATTTCTTCGCCGGCGAGACGTACCGAGTACATCTTCAGGTCACGGCCACCGGGCTCTTTCAAGCATTTGCCGGTCGGGATATGGAACACGGCTTCGTGCAGCGGGCACTCCACGGTGTCGCCGTCGATAAAGCCCTGCGTCAGCAACGCGTACGCATGGGGGCAGACGTTTTCCAGCGCGTACAGCGCATCGCCCACCTTGTAGATGCCGATTTCCGTGCCGTCGAGCTTGAACTCGAGCGGAGCATCGTCGGACAGGTCGCCGGCATGGCCGGCGCAGCGCCATTGTTCAGTCATTTCTCACCTTCTCCTGAGGCCTAATGTTCCACCTAAGGAACGTCAGTTCGTGTATGGATAATTATAGGAGCGGCTTCGAAGAGAAAAAATAAAAATCTGGACTGGTAGGGGAAAACACCGAGTGTGGCGTGCGCAACACAATATTGCGCGAACCGGCGCGAATGCCTCTGGCGCTCCGCGAGCCTTTGGGGGCTTAGGTTCGAGCCATATTTTCAGACGAGACCCACAGCCCGCATGCGGGTTTGTACGGGGTCCGAAAATTTATTTTGACCACTTCCAGACTCACTATACTTTTCCATAGGCGATACAGACGCCCATAGGTGGAACATAAAGCGTAACAGTTTTGGCGCATAAACCCAGAACTGCATTCAACCCCAATGCAAGGATCAGGGGCGACGAATCGGGCGAGAGCTTTCGTCGCGTGATCAGGAGAACCAACGGTGAAGCACATCATTGCGGCCGGCTTGACGGCAATCTGCGCAACGACAGGCGCATGGGCGCAGAGCAGCGTGACGCTATACGGCAGCCTGGATGCCGGTATTGCGTATGTCAGCAATGTAGGCGGCCATTCGAAATGGATGGAAGAACAAGGCAACATGCAGCCCGACCGCTGGGGCCTGAAGGGTGTGGAAGATCTGGGCGGCGGGCTGAAGACGGTCTTCCAGTTGGAAAACGGCTTTTATACGAACACCGGCGCGTTCGCTAAATCCGGTGTGCTATTCAATCGGCAGGCGTTTGTCGGTTTGAGCTCCGACACGGTCGGCACGGTGACGCTCGGTCATCAGACGCCGTTCAGCTTCGACGTGCTGGGTCCGCTGAGCACCGCTTATCTGGCTGCGAGCTGGTACGCGTTCCACCCGGGCAATATCGACGAACTGGCCGACACGGGCGTGGTGCCGTTCGACAATTCGGTGAAATTCCGCTCGGCGAGTTTCAACGGCTTCCAGGTCGGCGCGATGATGGGTCTTGGCAACACGACCAACTTCTCGACCGGCAAGACACTGAGCTTTGCGCTTAGCTATGCGAACGGTCCGTTCAAGGCCGGCGCGACGTATGCGAACGAGCACAATCGCACGCCGTCGATCGTCACGACGGGCATCACCAACTTCCAGGGCGTGGCCGCAGCCAATTACACCGCAGACAAAGTGGAAAACATGGGTGCGGGCGCGTCATACCAGTTCGGCAAGCTGCTGGTGCACGGTCTGTACACGCGCGTGAAGCTGGAATCGGCGGGGCATTCGGACACTTACCAGAGCTACGATGTCGGCGCGAACTATCAGTTCACGCCGTTCAACACGGTAGCCGGCGGGGCAGCCACGACGACGTTGGCGGGCCACCGCTGGACGCAATTCGAAATCGGCGATATCTATGCGCTGTCCAAGTCGACGCAACTGTACGTGAATGCGCTGTACGAACGCGCGGGGTCCAACACGGATGCGGCGTTCTTTACGGCGGGTGTGTCGAGTGGCAGGAATCAGACGATTATCCTGACCGGCATTCACCACTCGTTCTGATGGCTTGATGAGGCTGTGAGGCAGGCAGTCCGGCTGTGAACGCAGCCGGACTTATGGCGAAGTGAATGCGCAAACGCAATCAGCTCGCCGCCACCGGCTTGCGGCGCGCCTGAGCCGCGGTCGGATCGTCCGGACGCGGCCGATAGCTGAGCCGCTCGGAGAGTTCGAGCGCCGCCTGGCAAACCGCAATGATGAGCGGCTCGCGCTCTTCGGCTTCGCCGATATCCGAACGCGGAATGGTGACGGTCAGCGCGGCCACGATCTTGCCGCTCTGGTCGCGCACCGGCGCGCTCACCACTGAAATACCGCGCTCGAACGACGCTTCGCTCAACGCATAACCGAGCGCCGCGCTTTCGCGCACTCTCCCATACAGTTCTTCCACGGTGGCCGGCGTGCGCTCGGTGAAACGCTCGAGCTCCGGCTCGGGGTACAACTGGCGCAACTCCTCGAAGCTCAGATCGCCCATCAACACCTGACCGTGCACCGTCGCATGAGCGGGCAAACGCGTGCCGACATGGACCTTCACCGAACTGAACATCGGCGCATGGGTTTGTGCCTTGGCGACGAACACCACGTCGCGCTGATCGCGGATCAGCAGATGCGTGCTCAAACCCGTGGCGTCGCGCAGGCGTTCGAGAATCGGCGTGCCGACATCGGTCAATTCGAGTGAGCTCAGATATTCAAAGCCGAGGCGCAATACCGCAACGCTCAGGCGGAAATAGCGGTCACCGTTGACGCGCTCCAGAAAGCCGAGCGCTTCGAGCGTCTGCAATAGGCGGAACGTGGTGGTGCGCGGAATGCCGATACGCTTGGACAATTCCGGTGCGCCGAGCACCGGCTCACGCGCGCTGAATTCCGCAAGAATGCGCAGGCCGCGTTCGAGGCCAGGCACGAGATATGTCGATCCGCCGGCGCTGTCTTCGTCGGTGGCATCCGGGGATTCGGCGGCGTCCAACCGGGCCGGCGACGACACGTCGTCGTGCGAAATCGAGGCTGCCGTGCCGCGTGCCTTTGCGTGCTTGCGTCCCGCTCCTGTCTGCTCTTCTTTTGCCATCTTGGCTGCCGTTTCTACTGTTCATCAAGGTCAGATCAGCATGATAGCGCGTGCCGCCGCGCGCCCCACTGCCTTCATTATTTCTTACGCGACTGCCTCGCCGCGAGCCGTTCGATCGTCGACGCTCGCAAAGCGCTCGTGATGCGCGGGCTCGTGTTCGGGATCGTGCCCGAAAATCGTGGTTAACCATGCCTTTTGCCGCACCGCCACGATTTAACGCGGTGCTATGCTTTGAACCGGTCCACTGCGCGAAGCCTCACTGCCGCGCATTCGCTCAGCTCAAGCGTTCGGAGGCCGCACCCATGTCCGATTCCATTCAGATTCAGGTTGCCGACTCGCACCTTTATCCGGGCTGCGCGGTGCGCATCGCGCACTTGCCCGAGCAGGCGCGGGCGGCGGCGGCGGTCGTCGAATTCGCCGACGGTTCCGGCGCCAACGCCACCTGCCATCGGCGAACGCTCGACGAACTCGAATTGCTGGTGGACCGCTATGCCACGCAAAAGCGTCATCCCGTCGACGTCCGGCATTGGCTTCTGCTTGCCGTGGACGCAACGCATAACAGCTGGCGTGTAAAGCGCCGGCTGCCTTAGCCTGCCTGTTCCGCCCGCTTCGAATCTGCAAACGACGCCGCGCGCATGCGGCGCCGCGCGGAGCTTGAGCGCCCGTCACAGCCACTTCGAAACCCAGCGATGACTGATCACGACTCCACCCTGCCGCCGCACGCCGGCAACGCCGACAACACCCCCGACGCGCCCGACGACCCAGACCGCCGCCGCGTCCTGACCGGCCTCGCGGCGGTCGGTCTCGGACTGGCGCTTACGGGCTGCAAAACCGACCAGAGCATGTCGAACAACGGCGCACCGCGCAGCGCCGCCGACCTGCGCCTCGACGCCGCGCTGCACGATCAGGTCAAGCACATCGTGGTGATTTACGCGGAGAACCGCAGCTTCGCCAACCTGTACGGCAATTTCCCCGGCGTCCAGCATCCTCTCGATGCGGTGAGCGCCGAGCGCTATCTGCAACTCGACCGCGATGGCAAGACGCCGCTGCCGCGCTTGCCGGCGATCTGGGGCGGCCTCGTGCCGCAAGCGCAGGAAGTGGACGGCAAGCGCTACATGATCGGCCAGAAGGATATCGTCGACCTGCACAACCGCCCGTTCCATATCGCTGACGCGCACGGGGCGCCGCTGCCCACCGGCGTGATCACGCGCGACCTGGTGCATCGCTTCTATCAGAATCAGATGCAGATCAACGCCGGCCGCAACAACCAGTTCGCCGCGTGGGGCGATTCCGGCGGTCTGGTGATGGGGCACTACCGCAATTCCGCCGACACGCTGCGTCTGTGGAACCTCGCGCAGCAGTACACGCTGTGCGACAACTTCTTTATGGCGGCCTTCGGCGGCTCGTGGCTGAACCACATCTTTCTGATCTCGGCGCAGGCGCCGTTCTATCCCGACATTCAGAACAGCCCGGCCAGCAAGATGGTGTCGGTGGTCGAAGGCAGTGATCCGACCGGCACGCGGCTGAAGCAGGCGGAGGACTCGCCCTCTTCCGCACTCGACGGCCCGCCGAAGTTCGTCAACGACGGCGCGTTCACCGCCGACGGCTACGCCGTCAACACCATGGCGCCGCCGTATCAGCCGAGCAACGTGCGGCCGGCCGAAGGCGGCAATCCGGCCTTCGCGGATCAGTCGAATCCGCGCGTGCTGCCGCCGCAGCATTACGCGACGATCGGCGACCGGCTGACGGACAAAGGTGTCGACTGGGCGTGGTACAGCGGTGCATGGCAGTACGCGCTGGAGCATCAGGACACCGGCGCGGTGCCCGACTTCCAGTATCACCATCAGCCGTTCAACTACTTCGCCAATTACGCGCCGGGCACGGCGGCGCGCCGCCGGTATCTGCGCGACGGCGGTCTCGGCAATGACGCGTCGACCAACCGTCTGATCGCGGATATCGACGCAGGGCGATTGCCCGCCGTCACGTTCTACAAGCCGCAAGGCGACCTGAACATGCACGCCGGCTACGCGGACGTCCAATCGGGCGACCGCCACATCGCGACGGTGATCGAGCATATTCGGCGCGGCCCGCAGTGGGCGAATACGGTCGTGGTCGTCACCGTCGACGAGAACGGCGGCTGGTGGGATCCGGTCTCGCCGCCGAAGGGCGACCGCTGGGGTCCGGGCTCGCGGATTCCCGCATTGGTGATATCGCCGCTGGCGAAGAAGGGTTACGTCGACCACACGGTGTACGACACGAATTCGATTCTTCGACTGATCAGCCGCGTGCATGGCCTCGCGCCGCTCGACGGCGTGGCGGCGCGCGATCGGGCATTCGCGAGCAACGGACTCGCGCCGTTAGGGGATCTGACGGGTACGCTGGATCTGGCTTGAACATTGGAGAGTGATAACGCCTGTGGCCGCGCCGCAGGCGTTTCAGAGCGAATCACTGCGATTGCGGTTGCGGCTGCGATTGCGGCTGCGGTTGAGCGGCGCCATGCAGTTTGGCGGTCACCGCATCTGAAATCTGCTGAGCCGTCTTGCTGATCGTTTTTTTCTCGTCGCCGCTCGCCATCACGAACTTGGCGGCGATCACGTAGGGATTCAGTTTGATGGCCGCGCCCGGCATGCCTTTGCTGTCGGCTTCGTCGACGGCCTGATAGAGCGGAGGCAGGTCAGCCGCGCCGAGGCTGTCGCACGACACCGCCACCTGGATGTCGTTCTGGCCGGCGCCCAAACCCACCATCGCACGCCTGAGGCGATTGCCGTCGTCGACGCTCAGAAACACGCCGCGCACCTGCCAACCAACAGTCGGCAACGGCTGACCCGGCGTACTACGACGCGCGTCGACGCCAGCCTTTCTCAGATCGTCCGTCAGCGCGTCCGCCATTTCGTTCACGATGTGTTTGGCGTGGTCCTGCGGATTCTTGTCCTGTCCCATCGGCCCCGGTCCGCTCGGCAGCAAGCCGCGCAGCCGGCGCACGCGTTGGCCCGGTCCGCTGTCCGGCGTTACGTTCGCGACATCCAGTTCGAAGTCGGCCACATAGACAATCGGCGCCGGTGCGGCGAACGGCGCGCTATCCGCCGCGGCGCTGACGGCGGCCGTCGCGCCCAGGCATCCCGCCATCAACATGCATTGCAGAAATCGATGCGGCATGGCGCGCCTCCGCGAGATTCAACACGACGCGGCTATCGTACAACCGTCCCCATTACACGTCCGTTTTTTCGTGCCCGATCGTCATACGTTTTGCCTTGCATAACACTCGTTGCGGCGTAGACTGGTAAAGCACAACTTCGCACTTTGTACGGAACCCGCCATGCGACTGACCATCCTCATCAACGGTTCCGATCCCACCGTCAACCACGACTATGCTGTGCTATGGCTCGATACCGAAGAACACCGGTGGTCGAGAGAAGCACACCAAGGGATCGATCTCCCCCCGTGGGGCGAGCTACGCGACGACAACGGCGTGACGACTCTCTGTGCGCCCAGCACGGATGCGCCGCTGTGTACGCTGCGCGGCTTGCACGTGGACCGCAAGCAACGCGTGAGCGCCGCGCAAGGCGCCGCGGCATGGACCGCACTGCCCACGCGCGCGCCGACCAGCGGTTTCTGGCGTCTGCAAGCGGTGGACCGTCAGACGGTCCGCGCCGAGAACAGCGTGTTCGGCAATTAGGTTTCAGCACTCATTTTTTATCGGTCGAACTTTCCGCGTGCGCGGCATTTTGCTTGCGCACGGAGGAATTCGCACGTGCGTTCGCACGCCGACTCTTTTTGCAACTTTCGTCTCGAGCAGATTTAAGGCCGTCTTAAGTTTGCGTGCGTAGAGTTGGAAATCCACGCGTTAGGGTCGCTGCAAAGCGGCCCATTTTTTTTTGTGCGGCGCGCAGTGGAGGCGCTTCGTGCGCGCCTCATGCCGGCATCGTTTTCATTGCGGCGCGGAGCGCGTGAATGCGTTGTCCTTCTCTGCGCCGTTCGTCCATTTCACGTCGCGCGAGACGGGTTCGCAACGCTATACTTGCGCCCCCATCCCTCGACTGACTGACACATGAAGAAGTGGTTTGCCTGTCTGCTGTTCGCTGTTGCCGCTCATGCCAGCGCAGCGCCCTCCTGCACCCAATTCACGCCGAATGCGCAATGGCCTGTTCTGAGCAATCAGAAGATGGCCCCGAAAACGCGCATGCTTTGCTACAGCGATTTCGCGGTTTTGCATTCGGGCATCACGCACGGTCCGTTGTGGTCCGCCGAGCATCTCACGCGCGACCATATCGAAGCCGCCAAAGACATGGTGCGCACCAACAAGTTTTTCGAAGACGCGCGCTTGCCGGATGGCGAAGGCGCCACGCTGGCGGACTATAAGCGCAGCGGGTTCGATCGTGGCCACATGAGCCCGGCCGGCAATCGCTGGAATCAGGAGGCGATGGCACAATCGTTCTCGCTCGCCAACATCGTGCCGCAAAATCGCGAGAACAATCAGCGTTTGTGGGCGCGCATTGAAACCTCGGTGCGCAAGATCGCCGTACAGTACGACGACACCTATGTCGTCACCGGCCCGATCTTCAACGGCCAGCAGTTGCAGACCATCGGACCGACGCGCGTGTTCGTGCCGACGCAGTTGTTCAAGGTGGTCTATGTGCCTTCGCGGCAAATGGCGTTCGCCGTAGTGGTGGACAATGTCTCCACCAACCGTTACGACATCAAGACGATTCACGAACTCGAAGCGGCATCGGGCATCCGTTTTCCGGGCATTCCGGAAAGCCTGAAAGATCAACGACCGGGAGGACTGAAAGGTGTTTAAACCCTATTCGAACGACGACGACGTGCTCAACATTCAGGGCGATGCGCTAACGGTGAGCAACGGCACGACGCGCATCGTGCTGAACGGCACGCTGGAGTTGACGCAGGATCAGCGCGGATTGAAGGCGGCGTTGGCACTGAAAGACGCGGTGGATGCGATCGTGACCAGCTTGCAGGCACAGAGCAATTTGCCCGCGAAGGTCAAGGACGAGCCGGATGCGAAACCCGGCGTCGTGCAGAACCCGTTCAACTAGTCACGTAAGGCGCCGATAAGCGGCGTGCGGCGAGATGCATTGTCTTCGTGCGAGCGGCCGGCCATCATCGTGTGTTCCGCAGTTCGATCAAAGCCCGGCGAATTCGCTCCACGACCTCAGGCCACCCTCTGCCTTTTTCCCGAAACAGGCGGGCAGAGGGAAACCACGGACTGTCTTCCCGTTCGAGGTGCCATCTCCAGTCGCCCAGCATGGGCAACATTAGCCACAGCGGCCGACCCATCGCGCCAGCCAGATTGGCCGCCGATGTGTCCACGCTAATGATCAGGTCCAACGCGTCCATCATTTTTGCCGCATCGCCAAATGAACGAAGACGAGGCCCGAGATCATGCACGTTGCGCAAGCGCACGGCGTAGTCGGCGGCTTCGTCTTCGCCTTGTCCTTTCTGCATGATGTAGAACTCCACGTCGTCGAGCGCGAAGAGTGGATCAAGACAGCTGAGCGACGGCAGCGACCTGGCAGCATCGTTCTCGTGCGTCGGCGCACCTTTGAAGATCACGCCGACTTTCAACGCCCGCAGGTTGCCCGGCAAGACGATCGGTACGTGCTCGGCGCCTGCCCGCAGATACGGCACGACATCCGGCAAATGATCGACGTGAAGAGACGCCCACACCGGAATCGCATGCGGATAAACCCAATAGTCATGAAGCGGCAGTTGCGGCGCATCTTCGACGGAGCAGATCGCCGCGGCCTCGCCTGAGGCCCTGAACAATTCGACGAGCGGCGCCTGACACACCACCGTCACCCGCGCCGCGCCGTGGCGCTCGCGAAAAATCCGCGCAAACCGAAAAAAGAAAATCTCGTCGCCCAGACCGAATTCGCTCCAGATAACGATCGATTTGCCTTCGAGCGACTCGCCACACCAGTTTGCGTAAGCCGGCGGCGCCACGGTGGTCCGGCCTCGCCAATCCGCGCCGTCGAACAGCGCCTCACGTCGACGAAAACCCTCGGTAAGTTTGCCGAGAGCAATCAGCATCAGCGCATTGAAGAGCCGAGGCAAGCGTTCGTTCGGGAGCCGTCGGACGCTTTCGTCCCACAGGTCCTCCAGTTGATCGCAAAGGCCTCGACGCACCAGTTCGAAGTTGATGTGGAAGTAGGTCTGGAATCGATACGGATACAGCCTTAGCGTTGCGTGGCAAAGGTCAAGCATGGCCGAATCGGTTCGCGCACCGGGCATGGCAGTGACCAGATTGAAGAGTGGAGGCACATCGCGCTTGCGCAGCACGATTTCTATCGCGTACGCGGCCGCTTGATGCTGTCTGTCCGCCGACTCCTCTTGCCTATTCTCGTCGAACTCGCGGAGCAGGCACATGCGTTCGCACGATGAAACGGCCGAAGCATCGTTCACCAGGTCGAGCACATTCACGGAACCCGCGATCGCCGCGTCAGGCCGATCCAGGGTGAAGATGCGTTCGTGATCGACATCCGTCAGGATCGGCAATATTCTTTCTTCGACGCGAGGATCGGCCGGCAACGTCAAAATCAGATAACCGCCGGGCTTGATGAGTTCGAGCCACCTGGCGAGCACTTGCTGAGGATTGGCGAAACGCCCAAGGCAATCCGAATGAACAAAATCAAATACATCGGCCGGCGCGTCGTCCATATGGATAACGTCACGCTCATTCACGTTCCAGGCGATTAGTTGTTCGATGCAGGGAAAAAGACCTGCGTAGTCGAAATCAGAATCGCGCCCAGCGCCCATGTTCAAGCCGACGCCGGAGAAGTAGCCATGCAGAAACGCCGGATCCTGCGTGCGCCGCAGCGCGAGTTTGAGTGACTGGTTCATCTGGTGTTTCGCACGAGTTAGATGGGAAATCAGGCCACTCTAGCGATAGCCAGCCCGCCCGATTGTGACATGGAGGGCAGATGATATTCCGCTGGCAAAAACTCCTATATCACAATACAGGTAAGGCCCTGGGTGCTAACACGCCCGTTTCCAACTTGCCGCCAAGGCGCAAGCCGAACCGCCGAAACTGCTTCGGGATCCCCAATATGTTTCAGCGGTTACGTTTTGTCACTACAACGTCGTCAACTCCTGTCCTCCCGTCAACGTTAAACCGGCAGCGCTGAAACATTTCAGCCGCGACACAAGAATCAACCGGTTAAACCAGGAGTTAAACCATGAAGACGCTTTTCGCCGCTCTCGCTTCCGCTCTGCTCGTGTCGACCGCTTTTGCTCAAACGGCCGCACCGTCCAGCACGCAAACTGCGCAGCCCGCGCAAACGCAACCCGCCGGCCAGGCGAATCTGAAGGCGAGCACCGCCGTGCAAACCGGCGCGACAAATGAAAGCGCAGCGGCAACGAAAGCGCCGGCCAAAGCCACGCCCAAAGCGCATGTGAAGAAGACCTCCGCGCATCACACGGCGAAAGCCCACAAGACCACCAAGAAAGCCGCAGCAGACACGAGCGCAGCGAAGACTAAAACGGAGAGCACGAAAGAGGCCAGCAATGCCCCGGCAAAAGCCGACGGCGCTAAAACCGACACGACAAAAACGCAATAACACGTGATCGGTTTCGGCACGCACCGGCCAGGCATGTGCAGGTAATCGAAGCCGAACTGTGCCGTTCAGGGAGGGCGAGTCATATGACTCGCCTTTTTTTATGCGCGTTCGAGCTGCGAGTGCTCGCACAGCGAGCGAACCGGCATAGCGCCCGCATGATTTTTTCAGCGGACGCCTCAATTTTTGCACTGCGTTTACCTGCGGAAGTCTAATCTCGAACTGTCTTGATCAACCATGGCGTCGACGAACGCCGCATGACATGGCTCTCACACAAACAATTCGTAGCTTCGCCGCGCAGCCCTTCAACGAGGCACGCGTTCAACGCAACAATGTCATTCCGTTTCCCGCGGCTCGCGTTCGCTTCCAGGTGACCCTGCCTCACCGTTCAGGCGAACTGCCTGGCACCCAACTTCGCGTCCTGCTTCATTCTCCGCTCGGTGTCTACGTCGTCGCCACTGAGGCCATGCGCGAGGAAATCCGCGTACAACTCGACATCGCCTTCGACGACCTCGACTTCACACTGCACACGCTTATCTCGACGCTTCCCGCCGCGATGATCGGACCTTTGAAGCGCCGCAGCGCGGCCGCAAAGGTGCGCTGATCATGTTCTCAGGTATCTGGTTGCCCATCGTCACGCCGCTGCGTAACGGCGAAGTCGATATCGACGCATTGCAGCGCCTCGCAGACTACTACTTGCGCACCGGGATCGCCGGCATTGTCGCGTTGAGCACCACCGGCGAAGCCGCGTTGTTACAGGACGCCGAGCGTCTGACGGTATTACAGGCCTTAAGCGAAGTAGTCCGCTCCCGTTTGCCGATGCTGATCGGCGTCGGCGGCTCGAACACGCGCGATGTCCTGCACGATATTCAGCGCTACGAGCGCTGGGATTGCGCGGGCTATCTGGTCTCCGCGCCGTCCTACGTGTGCCCGGATCAAGCGGGCGTGCAGTGGCACTTCGAGCAGGCCGCGGGCGCGACCGAGCGCCCGATCGTGCTATACAACGTGCCGCACCGGACCGGCGTGACGATCGCGCCGGATACCGTCGCGCGACTCATCGAGTGCGGCAACATCGTCGCGATCAAGGAGTGCGTGAAGGAGCATTTCAGCCAGTTGAGCACGCTGCCGATCAACGTCCTGTGCGGCACCGACGAAGCCTTGGACGACTGTCTGCATCACGGCGGAACAGGTGGCATTCTGGCGAGCGCGCATGTCTGCGCCGACCTGCTGGTCGCGTTTCAGGATCTGCTGCGGGCCGAGCACGACGTGGAAGCGCGCAATCTGTTCGCGAGTTTGCTGCCGGTTTTGCGGCTCCTGTTCGCCACGCCCAATCCGTCCGCCATCAAGGCCATGCTGGCTTTCGACCATTCGATCAGCGACGAAACACGCATGCCGATCTCGCGTGCATCGGCGCAACTCGTCGAGCGTCTGAGCACCGCGCGCGACCGGCTACAGGATCTGCGCGCCGAATTTGCCGGCGTGGTGAACTAGCCGGTTCGCAGTTCGATCTCGCCACACCGCCGCGAATGAGTCGTTCATTCGCGGCGCAGGCTTGCGTCGAAACGCTGCATACGCAATACCACGCGCCGCGCATAGCCGCGGCCTCCGCCGCTGTAGCGCAGCAAGGCGGCATCGAGATCGCCGCCGCTTTCGTCGAGGTAGCGGCGCAAGATGGTCGAACCGATCCGCACGTTGATGGCCGGATCGGATAGATCGGCCGCGCCTGCAATCAATTGCGGGTGAGCCGCAGGCAGGATTTGCATGAGTCCTCGCGCGCCCGCGACGCTGACCGCATAGCGATCGAAGCTCGACTCGACCGCCATCACGGCAAGCAGCAGGATGGGAGAAATGGCGTGGCGGTCCGCTTCGGCGAGCACTGCGCGGGCAATCTTCAACGACTCTGTCGGCGCCACACGAAACTGTGCGCGCAACATGGCGGTGATATCGCCCAGAGTCGGCAAACTGGCTTCCAGCGTGGCATCGCTCGCGAGGATCGGAGCAGCGGATGCAATCGGCTGCGCATCGGCAGCGATATCGGCGCCGGCGGCATGCGCGGCATTAGCCAACGTGAAGACAATCGCTGCAAGCATGCTCGTCAGGCCGCGTACCGCGTAACGGTCGGCTTTTCGTTGTCGTGACACACCTTGCAGAGCGCTAACTCCATGCATATTTTCGCTTCCTGACCGGGATGCCTCGACCTTACCGGGCTGGATATAGCGAATCGCAATAGAAATAGGCGCGCGCCGTAAAATGCTTATAAAGATGCGTCGGCGTTTGCTCGGCGTTTGCTCGGCGTTTGGTCGGCGTGTCGTCTATCGCGCAGGGCGCAAGCAGGCGAGAACAAACGCTCAGCCGTCAATCCGCAGGCAGATTCAGCTCCGCCAGAACACCCAGCTTCTGCACGTCGGTAATTTCGATTTCCGCATAACCGAGCTTCAGCGCGCCTTGCGTTTCGAATTGCTTCAATACCTGGTTGATGGTTTGCCGGGACAGCGCCAGCATCATCGCGAGATCTTCTTGCGGGACTTTGAGCACGCGCCGCAATGCGCCGGGCTCGCCGTAGCCGCCGGCCATCAATAACAGACGGCGCGCCACGCGCTGCGCGGCGGGCAGCAACGCGGCCTCTTCTATCGCGTCGAAGGCAAGCCGCAGCTTTTGTGTCAACAGCAGGCCGAACACATGCCAATAAGCGGGCGAGCTTTCGAGCAGCGCGGCGAGCGCGGCGCGTGGCACATGAAACAGCGCGGAATCGCGCTCGGCATACGCATCGTGGGTTCGCGGCCGATTGTCGAACAGCGCGATCTCGCCGAACCAGTTCACTGGCTCGATAACGGCGAGCAAGGCCTCCTTGCCCGCCGAACTCGCTGCACCGATTCTCACGAGGCCATCGAGCACGCAATAGAGGCCGTCGTCGGAATCGCCGCGAGTAAAGAGCCGCTGACCGCCGGCGAGGTGCTCGACACGCCCTACGTCGACCAACTGCGCACGCATGGGAGCCGGCGCCGAGCGAAACCACGCGCTGCGCTCGAGCAGCGCGACCAGCTCATTCGATGGAAAAATCGCAGTCATAGAACGGCTTCCGTGGCCGATTGTCGGCTACCCGATGGTTTCAAATTCCGCTGCCCGCGATTATGCTGACTTTAACCAGGGAGCGGGATCCATGAGAACGCTGACGCAACAGCTGACGCAATACGCGGCCTACCATCGTGACCGGCGCAACATCGCCACGCATTTCATCGGCATTCCGATGATTGTGCTTGCGTTGGCCGTGTTGTTGAGCCGGCCCGCTTTTGCGATCGGCGCGCTGCCGCTGACGTTATCGCCGGCATGGGTATTGTTCATCGCGGCAACGCTCTACTACCTCGTGCTCGACGTGCCGCTCGGCCTGCTGATGGCGATCGTGTCCGCACTGTGCGTCGCATTTGGTCGCTGGAGCGCGGCGCAATCCACGCTGACGTGGCTCGTGATCGGCGTCGGGCTTTTTCTGGTCGGTTGGGTGTTTCAGTTCATCGGCCATGTCGCCTACGAGCATCGCAAGCCGGCCTTTGTCGACGATGTGATCGGGCTGCTGATCGGACCGCTGTTCGTTCTCGCGGAAGCGTTGTTCGGCTTCGGTTGGCGGCCCGCGCTACGCGAAGCGATCGAGGCGCAAGTCGGCCCGACGCGCATCAATGCGGACCGTACGGCGGCACATCACTAAAGCGCGCCGCCGGATTCGTGGACTGCATGCTCTATGCGGATCGCCCGGCTCAGCCAGGCGCGAAGCGAACGAGGCGCACGCTATGCAATGCCGTCAACGCAACCGCGATCCAGATCGGGACGTAGGTGGCCAACTGTGCGGCGCTGAGCGTTTCGCCAAGCAACGTGATCGAGACCAGCACGAGCAGCACCGGTTCGACATAGCCGAGAATGCCGAACAACGCGACCGGCAACAGGCGGCTCGCCTTCAGATACGAAGCCAGCGCAATGGTGCTCAGCGCGCCGAGACCGGGCAGCAAGAGACACCACATCGCGAGACGTCCGGAGATCAGCGTCAGCGAAGCGCTGCTCAACACCTGAACGACCGCCACGGGCAACAACAGCGCCATCTCCACGGTGAACATGGCAAGCGAATCCTGATTGATTTTGCGGCGCAACACGAAATACGGCGGATAGCCTATCGCGACCAGCAAGGTCGGCCACGAGAAGGCGCCCGTCACCCACAGTTCATGGCCGACGCCCACCGCTGCGCACACCACCGCCAGCCACTGCAAACCATCCAGCCGCTCGTGATAATGAAAGCGCCCAACAAGCACCATCACCAGCGGCAACAGGAAATAGCCGAGCGACACTTCGAGCATCCGGCCATGCAGCGGCGCCCATAGAAACACCCACAATTGCGCGCCGAGCAACGCCGCGCTCACGATCATCGCCACGCCGAGTGCCGGCTCCGTCACCATGCGGTAAAGAAGCTGCCGCAGAATCGGCAGACGCTTGCGCAAAGCGACCAGCAATAGCGCGCCGGGCACGGTCCATACAATGCGCCACGCGAAAATATCGAGGCCGTTCAGCGGCGCGAGCAGTGTTGCGTAAGCGGAGAGTAATGCGAACATGGTTGACGCGCAGACCGACAACGCGATACCGCGCTTTGGGTCATACTGGTTCATCGGGCGCTCCATCGTGTGGGCGCTTCGGCGCTCGCCGCAGATAAACGTATGTGCGCGAATAGCTGGGATTGCGGCGCGGCATCTGGCCGTGCGGCGTTTGTCGGTGTCATTGGAACTGAAGTCTCACAAGCGGGCAGCGCGAAACAGACACTGCGTTTTTTATCTTTTAATACGACGCAAGCCGGCATTCTAGACGGGTATCTGTTTGGAAATCGGCCAGCTTCTGTCGGCAGGCTGCAATTATTCCGTGCGCATTGCGCGTCGGTGCACTAGAACATAACTTCACGCGCGGCTGGAACAGCCGGGCTTTTTCACCGGCAACATCGCTCGCGATCCCGCGCAAAGCGGCTCAAGCGCGAAACTTGCTAAGAAGTCTTGCGACGTTGTTGCAGCGTCGTTGGCAATGCCTCGCAGAACGTCCTTTCGGGGACAGCATACGCAGCAGCCATGAGCCGGGCCGGCAGTGGCAGTCTCACGGACCATGCCCGCCCTTCCCCTCCACGGCACGCCTGAACTCGCGTCTCACCACGCGTGCCGCCGCCCCCGGCAACAGCATCCCTCATCGAATGTGATTCATCGAATGTGACTACTGGAGACAGCATGACGCAGCCAGCCCTATCGCACGACGCATCACCCGACCTACGCTCCGCCTTCGCCGCCGACGTTCGCGCAGGCCTCACCCATACGCCTCAGAAAGAGTTGCCGTCGAAATATCTGTACGACGAAGTGGGCTCCGCACTGTTCGAAGTGATTACCGTGTTGCCGGAATACGGCGTGACCCGCGCCGAAGAACGTCTGCTCGCGAAGCACGCGGCCGACATCGTCGCGCATCTGCCGCATGACGTGACCGTCGCCGAACTCGGCAGCGGAAGCGGCCGTAAAACACGGCGCATTCTGGAAGCGCTGTGTAAAAAGCGCCCCACGTCTTACTGCCCGATTGAAATTTCGCGCAGTGCATTGCAGTTGTGCAGGCGCGAACTCGGCGACATCGAGCGTATTTCGATCGTCGGCTATGAACGGGACTATCTGGCAGGTCTCGCCGAAGTGAGCAAACAACGCGCGGCGGACGAACGGTTACTCGTACTGTTTCTTGGCAGTACGATCGGTAATTTCGGCAGACTCGCGGCGACGCGTTTCCTGCGCGACATCCGCAACATGCTCGCGCCCGGCGATGCGTTGCTGCTCGGTACAGATCTGATCAAGCCGACGCCCGTATTGGTCGCCGCCTACGACGACTCGATCGGCGTGACCGCATCGTTCAATCTGAACCTGCTGGCGCGGATCAATCGCGAACTCGACGGTGACTTTCCGCTCGACGCGTTCGAGCACGTCGCGCGCTTCAACCCGGACGCGCGCAGCATCGAAATGCACCTGCGTGCGAAGCGCGATATCACCGCGCACGTGGGCGCGGCGCAATTGACGGTATCGCTCAAAGCGGGCGAAACGATCTGGACCGAGAGCAGCCACAAATATCGCGCGGAAGAAATGCCCGCGATTGCAGACGACGCCGGCTTCGTCTGCAGCCATCAATGGGTCGAAGAAGAATGGGGCTTTGCGGAGAGCCTGCTCGTGGCGCGTTGAACGTGGGGTGAGCGTGCCTCGAACGTGCGGTGACCGTGGCGGCGCCGCCGAATGAC